>NZ_JAHKQC010000006.1:0-34437 GCF_018860845.1 Pseudoalteromonas sp. C2R02
ATCGCCAGGCTCCTAATTAGAATAACCCGATACAGAAATGTGTCGGGTTTTTTGCTTTTTATAATTTAAAAATAAGATCCTCACTTACATCGCCAGGCTCCACTCTCATAATCACAAGAAAGCCGATACAGAAATGTATCGGCTTTTTTGCTTTTTGGGATATATAAAAAGTCTTGAACCCACTGCGCGGCTGAAGCCCCGCCTACGTCTATTTCAATAAATATAACTTAATTTAAATTACTGATACTTTGTAGTTGTTTGAAGTCAGTTAACCCCGACAGCACTTTTAGAATGCCATCTTGCGTTAAAGTTCTCATTCCTGCTTTTATTGCTGCTATCTTGATCTCGCCAACAGGGGCATTTTTATAAATAAGATTTTTAATTTCTACGTTTACAGGAAGTAGTTCATGTACGCCAACTCGGCCTTTATATCCGGTTTCATCACATTTTTTACACCCAACAGCTTTATATAATTTACATTCAGTATTTATATTTAATTCTTTCACTGCTTCAGTTTCAGATAAGTCGCTACTATAATGCCTAACAATAAAATCAATCTCTTCCTGTTTTGCTTGATATTGTGCTTTACAATCAGGACATAAAGTTCTCATTAATCTTTGAGCTAAAATCCCAATGCAGGCATCAGCAAAGTTAATGGGGTCCAAACCTATATCAATTAACCTAGTGATTGTTTCAGGCGCAGAGTTTGTATGTAGTGTTGATAATACTAAGTGTCCAGTCAGTGATGCTTCTATACCTGCAGCTGCCGTTTCTAGATCTCTCATTTCTCCTATCAATATAATATCTGGATCTGCCCTTAAAAATGCTCTTAACGCGGTTTCAAATTTAAATCCGAGTTTATTGTTCATTTGAACCTGGTTTAATCCTACTTGAGTTATTTCAACTGGATCTTCGGCTGTCCATATTTTTTTGTCGGGTGTATTTAATAAACCTAATACAGCATGTAAAGTTGTTGTTTTCCCTGAACCAGTAGGACCAACAACCAGAATTAATCCGTGTGGTGTTTTTGACATATGTTTTAGCATTTCGCTATTTCTTTGGGATAACCTTAATTTATCAAATGGTAAAGCGGTACCGCTTGCAAGGATCCGCATGACAACAGATTCGCCATTAACGGTAGGTATTGTTGCGACTCGTATTTCAGTCGCCGCATTATTTAATTTTACGGTAAACTTACCATCTTGGGGCAAACGTTTCTCAGCTATATCTAAACGTGAAATTATTTTGATTCTTGCAACCATAGCTTGAAGGTGGTTTGCAGGTATTTCGATTAAATCTCTACAAATACCATCTACTCTAATTCGGACTTTAGTTGGAATTTTTCCTTTGTTTGGATCAATGTGAATATCTGAAGCGCCATGATTTTTAGCATCTTGCAATATACGATTAACTAACTTAACAACCGCAGGTGCATCTTCATTTACTGATTCATCAGCTGAAATATCATCATCATGATTTTGATCTGAAAATTCGTCTAAAATGTCATTTATTTCATCTAAATCAGCTGAATTTGATGAATTAGCACATAAATATTGTAGGATTACATTTGGCAATCCTACGTTTATTTTATATTCTCCTAGCCCAGTCACACTTTCTATTTCCATCATTAAATCTGCATTATTAGGTTGTAGCATTAATAAAGTGGGTTCTTCACTCGCGTTTGCAATAATGACAATCATATTTTTTTTAAGGTATGAAGTACTTAATTTTTTATTTAGTGGGTGTAAATGGTAAGTTTCATCATATTCGAGTAGTAAAGGAACTTGATAATAAGCTTCAATACTCAGACCTATCTGTTTATTGCTAATGTTATGTTTTTCCTCAAGTGCTTTTATCTGTTCACATAGATCAGTATTTTGCGTTAATGTGACATGTTGTTGTTCAGAAATTAAGTTTTTCGCTACCAAAAAATCAAAGGGAGATTTACTGCCACCTAACTCATATCTAAACTTTTGCCCAATAATGTTTGCCAGTTCAAGTGCTTTTACTGCATCATCTTTTATGAATTGACTAGCATCTTGTTTATTAATAAGTTGCATTATTCCTAATAAAACATTATCAGATACAATGGGGATAGTAAGAACACTCTTTGTTCGGAAGTTAGAGCTTGTATCAAATTGCTTAGCAAACCTTAATTTTGGGTGGATAGATAGTAGTTCACTTTCATTATATGCATCTTTAATTAAAAGTGACTTTTTGCTCATAGCAACATAGCCTGCTAATGATTGCGGAGTAATATTTACCTTTATTTCTGTTAATTCTGATCCAGTTTTAAATCGGGATATTATTTCTTGGTTGAGTTTATTACGTTGATAAATAGTAAGTCTTTGTGCATTAAATAAAGTTAATATTTTATTTTCTAGTAGAGGTAATGCTTCTGAGAAATTATGACTTGCGTGTATTTGTGTAAATATAGTGGTTAGTTCTTGATAAAAAGATGGCATAACCTACTCTGTTTTAAGTTCTTTACCTAACTATAGTCAAACTGAGCTTTTTGGTATTACTTTTGCTGCTAAAATTTAGCTAAGGATCCCTGACATACTTTGTTTATATCGCCTTGATAAATTAAGCGTGGCACCATTTTTTAATGTAACAAGGTAATCACCATTTTCTGTTGGTTTTAGCTCACTAATGCACTGTTTTTTTACTATTGCAGATCTATGTATACGAATAAAGCCTGAATACGTAAGCTTTTCTTGCATGGAAGCGAGTGTTTCTCTGTGTAATATTGGGCGTTCTTCATTTTGAAGGTGTAGTTCTACATAATTTCCAGCACCGCCAATCCAAAGTATATCATCTGTATCAATAATGCGAATTCGGCCAGAATCTTTTACAATGACAGGTTCTTTATAAGTATTATTAAACTGCATTTGGTTTAGTATATTTTGCATGTCAATTAATGGCGTTGTATCTGTATTATCGAGCCTTTTTAATAATTTATTGATACACTTTTGAAACCGAATAGGTGTAACAGGTGTAATTAAGTAGTCGGTTACATCTAATTCAAATGCATCTATTGCTTGGATATCTGAGTTAGATAAATATATGACATGGGTACAAGCAGGTAATTGTTCAACAATATTTAAATTATCAAAATCTATCGTGATATCAGGATTTATAAATAAAACATCCGCCTCTAAATTGATACATATATCGCGAGCTTCATCGGCATTAAAAGCTAAAGCGATAGGATCAAAATAATCATGAATTTTAAGATGTTGCTGAATATTACGGCGAACAGCTTCACAACTATCGGCAATAACAACACTGAAATTTTTCATACTTAATCCTTTTAACAATAAATTGAACTTTTATCTATTCGCACTTTCTTACGTTATTGAATACAAGATAATGTAATTCAGTATTAAATTGCGTAAGAATGTGTAACAAAATGCAAGTAATCACTCTCCTTTTATCCCTCAATTAAATTGGGAATGTAAATGTTATGTTATTATTTGGTAAGTCGTCCCTTAAATACTACCACTTATCAAATTTTACACTCCTCTCATGGAATTGCTGTGGCTAGTTTTAGAAACAGTCTTTAGTTTAAGCGCGAAGCAATCTTTAAGAATTGCTTACAATTTAAATTCCAGGGAGAAAAAAATGTCTAAATTAAAGCTATCGGCTTTATATGTAGCAGTGGGCTCAGCATTGTTTACAGGTTATACAGCTAATGTATCAGCTGCTGAAAATGGTGGGGCTGAAGAAGTTGAACGAATCCAAGTTACTGGTTCTCGTATCAAAAGATTTGAAGAAGTTTCACCAACGCCAGTAACAGTATTTTCTGGTACTGATCTTATTAATGCAGGTATTACTAACGTAGCTGATTTACTTGAACAAACACCATCAGCTGATATCGGTACATCATTAACTACAGGTCAGGGAATTTTTGGTGCAGGGATCAGAACTACTAATCTACGCGGATTAGGAGAGGGGCGAACTTTAGTATTAGTTAATGGTAAACGCTTTGTTGCATCTAGCGTTACAAATTCAGCTGTTGATTTGAATATGATCCCAACAGCGGTTATCAAACGTGTTGAAATTACCCATGGTGGTGCATCAGCTGTTTATGGTTCAGATGCTATGGCTGGTGTAGTAAACATTATTCTAGAAGACTCTTACGATGGTTTTAGTTTAGATGCAATAACGCAAAAGACTCAAGAGGGTGAAGGTGAGGAAAATGTTTTTGCATTAACATTTGGTAGCGAAAATGATGATAATAGTTACATATTTAATGTCACCTATACTGATACTGGCGCTTTAGCAGGAAGAGATAGAGATTTCATAACAAATACTATGACCACTATGCTTAATCCAGCAAATGAAACTGATGAAGACGGTATACCGCGAAATATATTGGCTCCTGATAAATTTCAGGGGCAGCCTCAAGTTTTAGGTTTCTATGATACAGCAGGTATGTCAACTATAGGAGGCCAAAGGTATATCTTTGGCGATAGTGGAGAATTGATACCGGCAAATACTGGCATAGGACCTCGTCCATCACCTAATTCTCAGTCACGTTTTTATGGTGAAGATGCCAATGGATATAAATTTTTAGACCATAAATATATTGCTGTGCCTTTAAAAAGATTAAATACTTTCTTAAATATTAATAAAGAAATTAATGATGAGCACGCTGTAAGTTTACAGTTAGCTTATGGTAAAACATCTTCAGTTTCAGACTCAAGCCCTGTTTTTTTAAGCAAAGGTTTAAGAGTTGACAACCCTTTCTGGCATCAAGATGCAAAAGACACATTTGCAGCAGAAGGCCTTGAAGCTTCTGATACTATTGGTATTACAAAGTTGGGTATAGGTAGTAATAATCGTGAGTATTATAATGATCAAGCATATTTTAATAGCACTTTATCTCTAAGTGGTATGTTGTTTGAAGATTATGACTATGAGATTTATTATCAATATGGCCGTAATACTCAAGATGCTAAATGGGGCGGCGAGATGCTAACAGAGCATTTAGATAATGCACTTGATGCGGCAATTATTGATGGGGCAATTCAATGTGCTGTTCGTGATGATGATGGAAATGTTACAGGCGCACGTGCAGGTTGTGAGCCATTAAATTTATTTGGTGCAAATTCACCTTCTGAAGGCGCTCTTAGTTATGTAAATACATCTGGTACACAGCATAGTGTAAAAAGTCAGACCGTTATTGGAGGATCAATAACTGGTGATGCCTTTGAATTACCTGCTGGTCATGTTGCATTTGCTGTAAGTGCTGAATATAGAGAAGAGAAAGCTGAACGAGTGCCTGGCGCAGCTATGCAAAATAACCTTTTATTTAATAACTTTGTTAGAGAATGGGCTGGAGAATTTGATGTTTCTGAAATAGGTCTTGAAGTTTCGATCCCAGTATTAAATGATGTATTTCTTGCTCAAGAATTAACAGTAGACGCTGCTGTTCGAGTTATGGATTACTCTACTGTTGGCGATAATACTGCTTGGAAACTAGGAGTTGCATGGCAGCCTATAGATGAAGTCCGAGTTAGGGCTACAATGTCAAAATCTGTACGTGCGCCAGAGTTAGATGATTTATATGGTACCGGTACACAGTCATTTACTTCTTATAGAGATCCATGTGATAGCGTGCAAATCACTGAAGCTCCTGAGGGGCTAAGAAATACTATCCGTGCAAACTGTGCGGCAGATGGTATTCCGCAAGGTGGTGACTGGCGTCCTTCTGTTGCATGGAGAGATGTAACGCCTAAAAGTGTCGTAGGTGGTAACCCAAGTTTACAAGAAGAAACATCTGAAGATATTATGCTTGGTGTAGTTTATACGCCAACAGAAAACATCACGTTAATGGCTGACTATTGGAATTATAAAATTGATGATGCATTGACTCGTTTAACACAACAGACAATTGTTGATAACTGTTATCGTTCTAGTAATTTTGAAACCAATGAATATTGTGCTTTATTTGGTCGAAGTGGTAATTTAGATATTAATGAAGTTATTGCAGCACCTGCGAATCTTGCTTATCGTGAGATGAAAGGTGTCGATTTGGAAGCTCGTTATAATTTAGATACAGATTTCGGTTCTTTTAACTTCCGTTTATTAGCAACATATTTATCAGAACATGAGTTAATTTCAGACGTTAATGATGAGCAGTACAAGTTTAATCCAACTGTTGGTGAGCAAGATTATCCTCGTTGGAAAGCGAGTAGTACTATTGGTTATACTTATGAGGACTTATACGTAGGTATAAGTGCTAAGTACCGTCATTCGACTGTTGATAACAGAGAGTGGACTATTGAACAAAATAATTATAATGAGATATCTTCACATACTGAATTTAACTTAAATTACCGTTATAACTTAACGGAACAGTTAGAGTTAAGAGGTAGTGTAGATAATATGTTTGATAGAGCACCACCAAGAAATCCTTTCTCATATGATGAGGATGATGGTTATTACGACTTTTATGGTAGGACTTTTACATTAGGTGCTAATTATAAGTTTTAATTTTTAGTATTAGTGGTACATAAAAGCCGACTTAATGTCGGCTTTTTATTTTAAAATGAATGTGATGCATTACATTTAGATTAAGTTGGATTAAAGTTAAAATCACGGTGATTTATAAAAATTTTAACATGGTGAAAAATTAATAAAATAAATTTAGATATATTTGAACTTAAGTTAATCCTAGTGCTCTGAGTAAGAGAGTAAAAATATAGGATATAAATTCCGCTGTTTCCAGAATATTCAAATATATTGTAAAATCCTTGTAATAATTACTTGTGCGAGCACGTAAAAGCTTCCTTTCATCCGCTAAATCGCTCCTTTGGTGGATCTTAACTGGCTAGATGAAATAACTCTCTTTAATTTGTAGCTTCAGCAATCTTTAGAATTGCTAAAAATAAAAATTCCAGGGAGAAAAACATGTCTAAATTGAAGCTTTCAGCTTTACACCTAGCAATAGGGTCAACTTTATTATCAGGATTGGCATTTAATGCTAGCGCTGCAGATGATTCAGCCGAAGAAGTTGAACGTATTGAAATCACAGGTTCAAGAATAAAACGTACAGATATAGAAAATGCAGTACCTGTTACAGTTATTAGTGCTGATGATATGGTTAGGCAAGGCTTTACTAACGTTCAAGATGCGTTAGCAAGTTTATCATCTGTAACTGGTGCAACAAATCAGCAATCAATTCATGGCTTCACACCTGCTGCATCATCTATTAGCTTAAGAAATGCGGGTGCAAATAGAACACTAACATTAATCAATGGTAAACGTTTAAATCAGTATCCTAAACCACAAAATGGTACGGATAACTTTGTAGATACTGCTAACCTTCCAATGGATGCAATTTCAAGAATTGAAATTCTGAATTCAGGTGGTGGTGCAATTTATGGTGCGGATGCAGTTGGTGGCGTTGTAAATATTATATTAAAAGATAATTTTGAAGGTGTAAGCATTAGAGCTCGCCATGGGGATACTACTGAGGGTGGCGGTGCTAACAATAAAATATCAATGTCATTTGGCGCAAGTTCAGATAAAGGTAATGTATCTACATTTTTAGAATACACTGACTCTGAAACGCTAAAAGCAACAGATCGTGAAAACTTTGGTCTTCACACTGATAAAGTACCTTATAGTGAGCATTCTTCTTATAGTTCATACGGCGCACGTATTGGTGGCTTTGCAACTGCTGATGGTTTAAATGAATCTGAATGTACTGCAGGTGGTTTTTTCTACCGTCCAAATGGTGTATGTGGATTCGATCGTTCAAAATGGCGTGATTTATCTCCGGAACAAAAACGCGTAAGTGCAATTACGACATTTAATTATGAACTGAGTGATGATCTTCGTTTCAGTGGTAGAGTTGATATCTCTGAGTCATCATCTATTCGTGATATTGAACCTATGGGTATTGATAGCTATGATGTTAATGTCGCAGGTGACGTTCTTACAATGACCGCAGGTGATAACTCAGCATCATTCAATAAAGCTACTGGTTTTGGTGGTGATTTTAAGAATGCAGAAGATGGTGATTATTGGTATGTTCGTCGTGCATGGGAGTTTGGAAACCGTCATCAAACAAATGAAGGAAGAAACTTCTTTATTTCAGCTGGTTTAGAAGGTGAGTTTTCAGATTCTATTACTTGGGATGCATCAATGAACTTTGGCCGTACGAGAGTTGAAGTCTTTTCTCGTGGTTACGCAACGGTTGATGGTATGTTTAAATATCTAACTCAAGGAGAAAATGGTGTATCTATGTTGGCTCCTTTCTCTGATGAAATGGTTGAAGCTACTGCTTATGGTACATATGAAATAGCCAATGCTTCACGTATTAATTATCAGTTTAATCTAGCAGGTGATGCTTTTGAATTACCTGCTGGTATGGTTAGTTTTGCTACAGGTGTAGAGTGGAGTAAGCAAACTTACGATACTGATACTGATGCTGAAAGTAAAAAAGGTGCAATTTTAACAACTGGTGGTTCATCAGGTGCTGGTGCGCGTGACAATTGGGCTATCTATAGCGAAATGATTTTCCCAGTATTAGATACATTAAATGTTAATGCTGCCTTACGCTATGATGATTATAGTGACTTTGGCGGCGAGTTAACACCACAAGTTAGCGTCGAATATCGTCCTATGGATGAATTACTAGTACGTGGTGTTGTAGGTCAAGTATTCCGCGCACCAGATATGCATCGTGTATATGGTGATGCTACTCGCGGTAGTAATCAAGTAATTGACTTTAAAGGTTGTGCTCAAATAGGTGGAACACCTGGTGATAAAATAGATCGAATTATTGATCCATGTAATGAGTTACATATTGACACGGTAACTGGAGCAAATAAAGATTTAAAAGCTGAAACAGGTTATACCGCAAATGTAGGCTTTGTATATTCGACAGATGATTATAATGTTTCTGTAGATTTATGGAAATGGAAACTAGATGACATGGTAAATGACATCGATGTTGAGAAAGTTGCAGAATACTATGAACTTTATGGTGATATGATCACGCGTGATACTAATGGTTTTGTTGATACGATTACAGCCACAGCACAAAACTTATCTTATCAAGAAGTTGCTGGTATTGATTTTAATGGTACTTACACTTGGAACTTTGATAACTTAGGGGACTTGAGTTATAACTTGCAAGGTGCTTATATACTACAATCAGAAGGTCAAGTAGACGCGACATCTCCTATCGATAAAGATTTGGAAGATACAAATCTTGTTAGACTAAGAATGACCAGTGCTCTGACATGGAGCTTAGATGATTTGACTACAACTCTCTTTGCTAAATATATTGGGCGTCATCATGGAACAAGTTATAAGACGCATAAAACAGATGAAAAGAGTGAATCTGAGTTAGAAGTAGCAAGCCATATCACTTGGAACTTAACGACTGGATATAATATTACAGACGATGCGTCAGTAAGGTTGGGTGTTGTAAATATGTTTGATAAAGGGCCTAACTTTGACCCAACTCATACAAGTTGGCCACATTACCCTCGTGGATACTATGATCCAGCTGGTCGTAAAGTATTTATTGAAGCTGAATATAAATTCTAAATTGAATTTATTAAGCAAATAAGAGGCCTATGGCCTCTTTTTTATTTTTTGAAAGTTAAGAGAAAAGTCTTTTAGAGCGCGCAGGCAAATTTATAAGTATTACTAATGAATGTAAGAGTTAGCTGAAACTTCCTTTTATCACACTATTGATTCACTTTATCACAATGTAATTGTTTCTCTTTTATAAATCCCTTAAATTTAATACTGAATCGCATCGCGATTTTTCTTTGGACCAAAGTGGGGGCTTATCCACCCCCGTTTTTTTATCATGTCAATAAGTAATATCTCACACCTTTCTCCAATCGAATCAACTAAGCCTTATTAAATAACCTATTAAACCAAGCTCTATAGCTTTCAATTTTCGATGCAAATAATTAATGTAGAAAAAACATGCATTATCTAGATGACGCTGTTATACTCCCGCCTCCACCACTTTCCGTTCTTATATTATCATGGGTGTTTACACTCATTTTGGTTGTGAATATTAAACCTTAAAGGGTTTAAGTGTATGAACGGCAGTAATTTTATTTTTTACTTAAAGTAATAACTGCCTGTGGTTTTAATAACACAATGGATTTTAAAAAATGAAAACTTTTGTAGCTAAGCCAGAGTCGGTAAAACGCGACTGGTATGTAGTTGACGCAGAGAATAAAACTCTGGGTCGTATCTCGACTGAAATTGCTCACCGTTTACGTGGTAAGCATAAGCCAGAGTACACTCCTCACGTAGATACTGGTGATTACATCATCGTTATCAATGCTGATAAAGTGACTGTAACTGGTAATAAATTTAAAGACAAAGTGTACTATGCTCACTCTGGTTTCCCAGGTGGCCTTAAGTCGATCACTTTTGATAAGCTTCAAGCTAAAAAGCCTGAAATGATTATCGAAAAAGCTGTTAAGGGTATGTTGCCAAAAGGACCTCTAGGTCGCGCAATGTATCGTAAACTTAAAGTTTACGCTGGTGCTGAGCATGGTCATGCTGCACAACAGCCTAAAGTACTGGACATTTAAGGAATACTATCATGGCAAATCAATACTACGGTACAGGTCGTCGTAAAAGTTCAGCAGCTCGCGTATTTTTACGCCCGGGTACTGGCAACATCGTAATCAACAAACGTTCTATCGAAGAATATTTTCCTCGTGAAACTGCACGTATGGTTGTTCGTCAACCATTAGAGCTTGTTGAAATGACTGAAAAATTTGACTTACTAATCACTGTTTCTGGTGGTGGTATTTCAGGTCAGTCTGGCGCAATTCGTCACGGTATCACTCGTGCACTTATGCAATTTGACGAGTCACTTCGTTCTCCTCTACGTAAAGCTGGTTTCGTTACCCGTGATGCACGTAAAGTTGAGCGTAAGAAAGTGGGTCTTCATAAAGCACGTAAGCGTCCACAATTCTCAAAACGTTAATATTTATTACGTTCCAAAGAATTTCAAAAACCCAGCTTTTGCTGGGTTTTTTGTTTTTAAACCATTAAAAAATTTTTTTTGATGGTTTTTTATAAAATTTATATAAATCAGTCAGTCAAGGTGCAATATATTTGCTACAATTGCAGCACAATTATAATCTAAAATTTTAGCGTGCTTAATTTGAGTCTTTGACTCTATATATCCTTATAATAAATAAGGGTTTTATTTAAGATTGTGACTGTTTGTAAGTAATTTTTTGTAATTTAACCTGCTGTAACTGAATTCTCAATGTGGCAAGTATTGAGAAACATCGTGGAGATGAGTGGATGAGCAATGCGCCAGTAGACAATAGCCGACGTCGCTTTTTAACCATAGCTACCTCTGTCGTAGGTGGTGTGGGAGCGGTTGGAGCTGCTGTCCCTTTTATCGCGTCTTGGAACCCAAGTGAAAGAGCCAAATCTGCAGGTGCACCTGTAGAAGTGGATATCAGTAAACTTGAGCCTGGACAATTAATTCGTGTTGAGTGGCGAGGAAAACCTGTATGGGTTGTGAGTCGTACACCAAAAATGTTAGAAACGTTGAAAACGTTAGACGGTCAATTGCGTGATCCGCAATCGGCAGAGGAGCAGCAACCTGAGTTTGCTCAAAATCCTCACCGTTCTATACGTCCTGAGATATTTTTAGCTGTGGGTATTTGTACTCATTTAGGATGTTCTCCAAGTTTCCTTAAAGGTAACTTTGGTGAAAAAGTGGAAGGTGTAGAAGATGGTTTCTTCTGTCCTTGTCACGGTTCTAAATTTGATTTAGCTGGTCGTGTATTCCAAAGTGTACCTGCACCGTTAAATCTTGAGATCCCTCCTTATATGTTTATTGACGATACAACTATCATGGTTGGCGTTGAAGAAGGGGCTGCATAATGTTAAAAAAACTAGCGACAGATACGATTGATTGGATTGATCAACGTGTTCCTATGACGCGTGTTTGGAATATGCATATAGCGCAATATCCAACACCTAAAAACTTTAACTTCTGGTACTTTTTTGGTTCTTTAGCCATTTTAGTATTAGTAAACCAAATCCTTACGGGTATTTGGTTAACAATGAACTACGTACCATCTTCTGAAGGTGCTTTTGCATCTGTTGAATACATCATGCGTGATGTTGAATACGGTTGGTTACTCAGGTATCTGCATTCTACCGGTGCGTCTGCTTTCTTTGTTGTTGTTTATTTACATATGTTCCGTGGCATGATTTACGGCTCCTATCAAAAACCGCGTGAGTTACTGTGGTTATTTGGTATGTTCATTCTATTAGTGCTAATGGCTGAAGCTTTCATGGGTTACTTATTACCTTGGGGTCAAATGTCATTCTGGGGTGCACAGGTAATCATTTCTATATTTGGTGCGATTCCAATTATTGGTGATGACTTAACGCTTTGGATCCGTGGTGACTATGTTATCTCTGGTGCAACACTAAACCGCTTCTTTGCATTACATGTTATTGCATTGCCACTTGTTTTAGTAATTTTAGTATTCTTACATATTATTGCTTTACATGAAGTTGGCTCTAATAACCCTGAAGGCGTTGAAATAAAACGTAAAAAAGGTTCTGTTAAAGAAGAAGATAAATCTAAATTTAAGTTTCATGAGTATTACTCTGGTAAGAAAGATATTGTTGATGCGATCCCATTCCATCCTTATTACACAGTGAAAGATATTGTTGGTGTTGTTGGTTTCTTATTCTTCTTCTGTGCAATTGTATTTTTTGCGCCGGCGATGAATGGTTTCTTCCTTGAAGGTCCAAACTTTGAAGCTGCTAACCCACTGAAAACACCTGAACATATTTTCCCTGTTTGGTATTTCACACCTTTCTACGCTATTTTGCGTGCAATTCCTGATAAGTTATTAGGTGTAATCGCAATGGGCGGAGCAATTTTCGCACTTGCATTATTACCTTGGATTGATCGTGGTAAAGTTAAGTCTATTCGTTACCGTTGTGGTTTCCATAAACTTAATATTGCTCAGTTTGTTGTGACTTTCATTATTCTTGGTTGGATTGGTGCAACACCACAAACAGACTTTAAAACGATTTTATCGCAAATCACGACTGTGACTTACTTTATGTTCTTCGTATTTTTATTTGTTTATAGTAAAAATGAAGTAACTAAGCCATTGCCAGAGAGGTTAACTAAATAATGAAAAAGCTTATTGTAGGTTTATTCGTATTGTTGCCAATGTTTGCAATGGCAGCGGGTCCATCTGTACCACTGATGAAAGCGGGTAATGATTTAACTGATAATGCATCATTACAACGTGGTGCTAAGTTATTCATGAACTATTGTCTTGCGTGTCATCAAATGCAATACCAACGTTATGAACGTACGTTCCGTGACATTGGTATTCCAACTGCAATTGGTGAAGAGCAGCTTATTTTTGATGGTTCAAAAGTTGGTAGCCATATCAAAAATGCAATGGATATTGATGATGCAGCTAAATGGTTTGGTGCGCCACCGCCTGATTTAACGCTTATATCTCGCGTAAAATCACCTGATTACATTTATACTTATCTTAAATCTTTTTATAAAGATGATTCGCGCCCATTTGGTGTAAATAATGTTGTATTCCCATCAGTGGGCATGCCGCATGTTTTACAAGAACTTCAAGGTGTTGCAACTGCAGTTACTGAAGAAGTAGAAGAAAATGGTCATACAGTGACTAAAGTTGTAGGTACTGTATCTGATGGTTCAGGCGAAATGAGTGATGATGAATATGATCAAGCAGCTCGTGATTTAACTAACTTTTTTGAATACGTGGGTGAACCTTCACGTTTAGAATCAAAAGCGTTAGGTATTAAAGTGTTAGGATTCTTATTTATACTATTTATCTTGGCCTTTTTACTGAAAAAAGAATACTGGAGAGATGTTCATTAATTGAACTTTCTTTAGCATGAAATAATGTAATAGGGGCTTAGCCCCTATTGCTGTCTCTAGCAAAAAATAAATGGAGGTAGGCATGGCTGTTGCTGCCAATAAACGCCCTGTAATGACTCTTTTCTCTGGTGCTAACTGTATGTACAGTCACCAAGTACGTATCGTACTAGCAGAAAAAGGCGTAAGTGTTGATATTCACCTAGTAGAAAGTGATAACTTACCGGAAGCATTGCATGAAGTTAACCCTAACGGATCAGTACCAACATTAATTGATCGTGAATTAGGTTTATATCAGGCAAACATCATCATGGAATACCTTGATGAGCGTTTCCCACATCCTCCACTAATGCCAGTATATCCTGTCATGCGTGGCCGTAGCCGTTTACTTATGCATAGAATACAGCAAGATTGGTATTCATTAGCATTTAAAGTATACGAAGGCGGTAGCGATGCTGCTCAAGCGCGTAAAGAATTAACTGAAGCGATTTTAGCTATCGGTCCAATCCTAGCTGAAGTACCTTACTTTATGAGTGAAGACTTTAGTTTAGTTGATTGTTATATTGCTCCATTACTTTGGCGTTTACCGGAGTTAGGCATTGAACTAATTGGTGCCGGAAGTAAAGAAGTTAAAGAATACATGAAACTTGTATTTGAACGTGAATCATTTGAAGCTTCTCTTACTGAAGCTGAACGTGAAATTCACCTTTAATATTTCATAGTTTAGTATTTATAAAGCCACTAGTGGCTTTTTTAAAGTATTTTAAAAAGCCTTCATATATTGAAGGCTTTTTATTTTGATTCTAAAGTAGCCATGAAGTTATGTGATTGGTATTATCTTAGACAGATTTAGATTTAATTTAGGTGGTCAAATGATGACTTCAAATCGCCCATATTTATTACGTGCTTTTTACGATTGGATTATTGATAACCAATGCACCCCTCACTTAGTTGTAAATGCAGAGCATCCCGCTGCGGTGATCCCTACTCAATTTGTGCAAGATGGCCAAATTGTATTGAATGTAAGCCCTACAGCAGTTGCACAGTTTAATATGGATAATAACGAGCTAAGCTTTAACGCTCGCTTTTCTGGGCAGCCAATGCGTGTTTCTGTGCCAATTACTGCTGTGTTGGCAATATATGCCAGAGAAAATGGTGAAGGCACTGTATTTACGGCGGAAGAAGATGAGCTGTTTGAAGGTGACGATGTTGAAATTCAAGAAATTGATACTGAAGCGTTAGCACCAGAAAAAAAGCCAGATACTAAAAAAGGATCACATCTTAGAGTTATTAAATAATATGATTTTTATGCTAAAGCTTTACCATTAAATTACTTAGGTAAAGCTTTAGTTATCCCGCTACATTAAGTGATTATAAGTACTCAAATACTTTAATTACCTTAGCAACACCAGAAATATTTCTTGCGATATCTACCGCTTTATTCCCTTCATTTTGTTCCACTAAACCCATTAAAAAGACTTCACTATTCTCAGTGACTACTTTGATATTGGTGCCACTGATATTGTCATCGGTTAATAACATGGTTTTTACTTTTGAGGTTAACCAAGTATCAAGGGTTTTTGTGGTCATGCCAACATTACTACTGATACGTATTTGGTTATGTACTTTCTTTATTGCTGGTATATTTTTAATTAATTGCTGCGCTTGAGACTTCATCTCTTCAGTAGGCGCTTGACCTAAAAGTAGTACAACACCATTTAAGCTAATGACTGAAATATTAGAATACTTAGCAAGTTGATCGTTACCTTTGATCTCTAATGTCGCTTTAATTTCAATGTTATTATCGTCAATTTGAGAACCAATAGTACGCCTGTCATTTGCGGCAGTAACGGCACCAGCTGTACCTGCAACAATCGCAGCTGCACATCCTTGTAATATGAAAAGACTCACTATTATTAAAAGCGTATTACGCATGTGTTTCATCCTGTGGAAATAGGGTTAAATCAATTAATTCACTTAGGCAGTGTAAACTTAATAAATGAGACTCAATAATACGGCTTGGCCTTTTTGAAGGTACGCGAATTTCAACGTCATTTGGTCCTAGCAAACCGACTAATTCTCCGCCATCGTCGCCTACAAGTACTATGACAGTCATATCTTTAGTAAGTGCAGATTCCACAGCAGAAATGATAGATTTTTCATTACCGTTAATGGCAATCGCTAATAACATATCACCTTGCTGGGCGAATGCTCTGACTTGTCGAGCAAAAACATCATGTTCATTTTGCTCTGCATAAGTACTTAAGTTAGTCACCTCAGTATTTAATGCGATGGCCGGTAAGCAAGGTCTTTCAGTCTCATAGCAATTTACTAATAATGTCGCTATGTGTTGTGCAAGCATTTGGCAGCTTTGAAAACCGCAGCATATGAGTTTATTACCATTAATAAGGTTTTGAGCTATGGTAAAAGCAGCTGATTCTAATGCGCTAGGGAGCACTTCTCCAGCAGCAATATGTGCTTGAATGCTTTCAGTGTAAATCTCTTTGACTATCTCTTGCATTGTTAAACCTTAATGAAGCCTATTTTATTATTTTAAGTCCTACGAGAGAACGTTTTTAATCCAATTAAATTGATATGGATTTTGCCCATTTATCGCAATAAAGTCGACCCTTAAAGCGTTATTTTGTAATTGGTGATGTTGAATATAATGTTGAATTGCTTTTTTTAATTTTGTTTTCTTAGCGAAAGTTAAAGCATGTAAAGCGCCGCCATATTGTTGTGATTTTCTATATTTAACTTCAATAAATACAACCGTATCTTTATCTTGCATTATTAGGTCTATTTCACCTAATTTACACCAATAATTACGTGTAATGGGTTTTAAACCATGACCTTTAAGAAAGCTTTCTGCTTTGATTTCATAATACTGACCTTTCTCAGTATTATTACGCCATAATGTTTTTAACCAATTCATCCATGAATCCTTAAAATTAATAAACATAGAATGAAAAGGCGTTATATGCAATTAATCCATATTTTCAGATGGTTGCAAAAATAAAGGTGTTGGCTTCACTTCTTTGAGCTTGAGTACTTTAATTGATTTTTGAAAATAGCGTGCCCATTGTAATTGACGATGTATTTGACCATCCTGGTTGATAGACAGTAATCCCGTTAAACCTTGTATGCTCTTTCCTGATAAAGCGCTCAATTGTTTTAGTTGTGGGATTAACTTAACCGCGTCATAACCCATGGCAAATAGCCTTTGCTGTAAGTCACCTTGTTGCGGCCAAAGTTTATCAAATTGCGCTCTTAACGCAGGTTGTGTATGACTCTGAGGTAACATCCAAGGAATTTCTGTAAAGTACAGACCTGCTAAATCACGCTTATCTGTACGATCAACTTGTAGGCTATGGCTTTTTGAGCTGGCATACAAAGGTACTTTTTCGGCAAAGGTACTAATATTAACGTCAAAGTAAGGCTTTAACAGTCGTGTTTGAACTGCATCGCCGATTAAATAAATCACATCGATATCTCGGCGAGAGCGGGTTTCATTTTTTACTTTTTCTCTAAAAAGCAATCTTATTTTATTAATGCGTTTCTTACTTTCATCAACTTCTAATAGTCTTTTTACTTGATTTTGCATATCCTTTTTATCGGCATAAAAACCAATTTCAGGTAAGTTTTTTGAATATAACTGCCATTGTTGGGTAAAAGATTGTACTAATCTTTCTCCTGATTTATTTTTAGGAGCCAATAATAAAGGCTTCTTATACTCTTTGGCTAAAAAGTGATTGATTGCTTGAGTGAGTTCATGCTCGGGTGACAGCGCAAAAGAATAGTGTTCTAAACTGGTATGCTCTGATGAACTTGAATTAAGAAATATAGTTGGATAATTTGCTAGTATTTCAGATTGTTTAATTTTATCTATATTACTTTTTAATAATGGACCTATGATAAAGTCAGGCTTTATTAGCGTGATGTGTTCATTGATTTTCTCTATAGATTCGATTGAGTTGATATAGTGAATTTCTGCATCATGGCTTATATCAGAAGCTGCTAGTATGCCATTTTTTACAGCTTCACCAATACGTGCATTTTTGCCAGTTTCAGGTAGTAAGACAGCTAATTTAGTGAGCTTATAGGGCTCAATAGCCAGTAAGTTTTTCATTTTATCTGGTAGCGCAAAGCTTGCTGGGTGCCTAGGGTAGCGTCTTTGCCAGTTGTTCATTGCACTATGTAAAGATACCGGATCACCAACATATAACTGATTATATAAAGCTAAATTAATCCAACCTTGTTGTATGCTTGATCCTGTATTGAGTTCTTCTAGTGAATAGCTTTGAAGTTTGGCAAGTTCTGCCCATAGCTTTTTATTTAATTCATTTGCATCAATATCATGCTTTTGTGCAATTTCAGAGGCTCTAAAATAATAAGGGACAGCTTGTGCGGTTAGTGATTGTTTGGCATAAATATTCCCCGTTATTAATTGATGCCAATAATAATGGGCTGGGCTTGTAAGTTTACCATTTAACTTTTCTAATAAAGCGAGTGCGCTTGCATATTGATATTGATGGTACTGAGATAATGCAATATACAAGGTGTTTTGTATGTTATCTGAGCTTTGACTAGAAATTAATGTCGTGCAAATAGACTCAAGTAACGACCAGTTTTGTTCTTCTAACGCTTTTTCACGTGCAAGATATAGCAGTTGTATTTTATCTGCGCCACGTTTTGCCCTTGCGTTACTGTACAACTGAGTTGCAGTATAAACTTTAGGTTGTACTTTTTTTTGCTGGTTTATCTCAGGCTTTTTAAGGATCTGCGTTTTCTCTGTTGTACTACAGGCTGATAACAGGGAAAATAACAATATTAAACTATAGTGTGTAAGCCGCACGGCAATATCTCAAAAAAAGGTAATACACTATATTACTGACAGATGCAGGATACCTCAATGTTAAATGAGCACAATTCGAGTAAAATAGGCACACTTTATGTTGTGGCAACGCCAATTGGCAATTTAGATGATATAAGTCAGCGCGCACTAAAGGTGTTGTCAAGCGTTGATTTGATTGCTGCTGAAGATACTAGGCATACAGGAAAGCTACTGAGTCACTTTGCTATTAAAGCAAAAACAGTCGCTGTTCATGATCATAATGAAAAACAAAAGTCTCAACAGATAGTAAATTGGCTTAATGAAGGTTTAGATATCGCTTTAGTGTCAGATGCTGGTACACCATTAATCAGTGATCCGGGTTATGCTGTTGTTAATTTATGCCGAGAGCAAGGTGCAAATGTGACGCCTGTACCTGGCGCATGTGCTGCTATTGCTGCTGTAAGCTGTTCGGGTCTAGCAACGGATAAATTTCAATTTTTAGGATTTACACCTGCTAAAAGTAAAGCGAGACAAGATTTTTATTTAAATGCGGTAGAGTCGGGTATAACCAGCATTTTTTATGAAAGCACACATAGAATTTTAGCGAGTTTAGATGATGCTGCAGAATGTCTCGGTAGTGAACAGAAGATAGTGCTCGCAAAAGAACTAACCAAAACCTATGAAACATTTTTTAGTGGTTCAATTTCAGAGCTAATAGCGTTCCTAAACGAGGATCGTGCTCGTCAAAAGGGCGAGTTTGTTTTAATGCTTCCTGGAAAGGTTGTTGATAAGCAAGAGTTTGGACCTGAAGTAATGCGTATGTTAGAGCTAATTAAAGCTGAAATGCCATTGAAAAAAGCCTGTGGTGTTGTCGCTACTTATTTTGACTTAAAGAAAAACGCACTTTATAAGGCTGTTTTAGAGCAGCAAGAAAGTGAATAAGTTATTTATTTGCACTTATTGTGCTGTTTTCATCAAAAAATACCGGAATAAATTCCCTCTTGGAATATAAATCAGTATAATCCGCCTCCTGAGTTGGCCAGATGATCGCTGCTTTATCGTTGTATGTTTTGTTTAGGCAAAAGGTATACGGATAAAGGGGAGGAAAGTCCGGGCTCCACAGGGCAGGGTGCCAGCTAACGGCTGGGAGGCGCAAGCCTACGACAAGTGCAGCAGAGAGAAGACCGCCGATGGCTCTTTCGAGAGAACAGGTAAGGCTGAAAGGGTGCGGTAAGAGCGCACCGGACCACTGGTAACAGTTGGTTGCAGGGTAAACTCCACCCGGAGCAAGACCAAATAGGGTTCCTTATGGCGTGGCCCACGTTGGAACCGGGTAGGTTGCTTGAGCCTTAAAGCGATTTAAGGCCTAGACGAATGATTATCCTTTTCTTCGGAAAAGAACAGAACCCGGCTTATACGGCTGACTCACCTCATTTCGTAAGTACTTGGCTTTTTCAAGCCAAGTACTTAAATCACCAGCTATCTCAAAAAAATGCAAATAGATAAGTTTTCTTAAATTCAAACTCTTCTTTTTTAAATAATCTAATGCCAAAATTTCTTATTAATCTGATTTAATGTTATGTTTGTTTTTTAAACATGGATTAATTGTATTGTAAAAGTAAGGATAGTCATGAAGATAGTTTTCATAATCACTCTACTGCTCTTAATATTAGGGTGTGGTGGAAGTTCAAAATCTAATGATCAGATTCTCCCTGAAACGCCACCTACTTCTTCTGAGGAATTAAGTGAAAGACTGCCTATTTCTGATAATAGGGAATCTGAACAGCTTGATATTTTAATGATAGGTAATAGCCACACTGGTTCAGTAGGTCGATTATTAAGGATTATTTTTGATAATGTAGAAGAGCGGCAATCCAAAGTGTTAACTTTATTTGGTGCTCACCTGGATGATACTGTTACAAAAATTGACAATATAAATACTTTCAATGATAACGTTTGGAGTCATGTTATTCTTCAAGGTCAAAAGTACTCCCAAAGCCAAGCTAAACTTTATCCAACCGATGCCGCAAAAATATGGATTCAAAGAATAAAAGCTAAAACCGCAACACCTGTATTATTTCCTGAACATCCGCAGAAGGGTAGTTCAACTGAAGCTGAATATGTGCATGGTATACATCGCCGCATTGCGACTCAAGAACCAAGTTGTGTTGCTCCTGTGGGCTTAGCATGGGAATTGGTGCTAGAAATTCAACCGCAAATAGAGCTTCATAGCGTTGATGGTAACCACGCTTCAAAATTAGGGAGCTTTTTAAGTGCTTTAGTTATTTTTGAGGTGATCACTGGGAAGTCAGCTGATTCAATACCTTATATGGAAGTTTTTCCAGGTGATGAAATGACTCAAGACTTATTTGGTTTAATGGCTTCAACGGCGGTATTAGAAAATTTATCTTGTTATGAATCATAAAAACAAGTGAAAAAGTAAGATCGTTCATCGATCTTACTTTTTCATTGAAATATTATAATGTTAAATCAATAGAGTAAGAGACGAATGCCTTTAAATCACTATCATCTAAACTCGTTTTTGTAAGACCTAAAGTAAAACCATTTTTAGATAATGATACGCTATAGTCTAAATAGTCATCTTCACTATACCATTCAGTAATAGTATCACCACTTGATCGTCCTAAATGAAAAGCCAATTCAGTTTCAGTTAAAATGGTAAAGCTTGCATTGAGCTCAACATAAAGCATATCTTCTTCACTGCTTGCGTCACTTTGTGCATGAGTGAGGTAACTTACTTTGGTTTCTAGCCACTGCCAGCTTAAAGCGCCATATAGCTCACCAAAGTCTGTTGAACCATCAGCATCAGGGTAGCTGTAATAAATATAACCAACATCATAACTAAAGCTTTCAAGCTCTTTACTAAATCCAGCATAAAAGTCTAGCTCGTAGCTTGCTTCACTACCAAAGTCGATATTCGAAGTCCAAGTACCTGCGTAAAAACCGGATTCATTACTATAGTCAATGCCACCTGATACTGCAGCAGCATCATTTGTTTGCGTTACTCCACGCCAATAATAATTTGAACTGGCAGATACATTTGCTGTTATATCAGCAAAGCTTGATGTGGAGGTTAAAGCTGTTAATAAAGTAATTGAGAGGAATGACTTTTTCATTTCTGACACCTTAATATTGGGTTTGTTAGAATGCGCTGTTTGAAAAGAAAAAAGGCAATCTTTGTACCAAAATGAAGTGACAGTATTAAGTTTAATAAATTCAGTTAGTTATGATTTAATTGGGCGGTGTTAATTGTGAAAAGTTTATAGGTGGCACATATTTAGTGCATTTTTATATTTATTGCACTAAATATAAGCAGTATTTAAACTTAAATACTGCTTATGAAAATGAGTGGCTAGCCAAAAATCATGCGCATTAACGAAATCGTTTCGGCAACAGTGCGGCCTTTAACTACTTCAGCGATAATAGAGTCACGCTTGCTTTTGATATGTTCTGGAATATCATCAGCTTCTAAAGCGCGGTCTACTAATATTTCAGCAGACTCTTTACCACGCTTAGTGCGTGTTGTGCCTGTTTTAGTCGCGCGTTTAGGTTTGTTTAATAACTTAAGGTAGTTTGAGTTACTTGCTGTATTTTCATCAACATAATAAAAAAGAGTCGGTAATAAAGCGCGAACAGACCAAAGTTGTTGTTCTAATTCTGTTTCAGGGCATTTAGCGCGATACCAAGGCATAACATGCATGGCTTGAATAATATCTTTGTAATAACGATCAAAGTCTTTGTTATTTAATTTTGGAACTTCAAATGCAGCACAAAGTGAATCTAATTTAGAGTTTGTAAGTGGTAAAAATATATCAGGACGGTGCATTGCTAATAAGCGAGTTGCAGGTGCTAAAGTTGGCTTTACATCATCTAAAACATAATGTGCAGCTAAATAGTCAATTACAAAATTTTGGTAATCCTGCTCAGATACATCACCTTCAGTTGGAATGTTAGCAAGTGCTTTATCTAATAGTTCAGGGTTGTTTTGTAGTAATTGGTGAAAGTTTTTCGCGCTTTTTGTTGAGCCAAACCATTCAACATCAAATTTATAGATAGAAGGATCATGTGAAGCCGTATGCTTTCCAGCAAAAGCAAGTCTATCTTCCTGAATCATTTCTGATAATGTTTGTTGCTTTGTTATTTTTAAATAAGATAGTAAAGCAAGCTTTTCATCTAACGCTTGTAATTTTGCATTCTTTTCAATGAAAGAAGCCATAATCGGCCAAGGGGTGATTTTCAGCATTTTAAGCTGACTTACACTCACGCCTAAAACTAATAAATCATTTAACTTTTTAACAAATGGTAATTGGTGTTGTTCTAACAGTTCAAAGTTAATGCGATTAGTGCAAATATCAATTAACTCATGACACCAGCCGCTAAAATCTTCAGGATGGTTTTCAACTTTAACAGCCATCAAATTTAGGCTAATTTCAGTTGCTTGTTTTAATGCGTTTTCATAAGTAAGATTTTCAGCATCTGAGAGCGACATTTGAGCGGGTAAAGTTAATAATTTTCTCATCGTTTAGATTTACTCCAGTAGAATTAGAACAAAGCCCGTTTAATTTCGAAAAAACGTTAAAACTAAGCGGGCCGTGCATGATACAGGGATCTCATTTTTGTTCAATCTTGACTTTTTGATTTCTGGTTGTTTTTATCTAAATAATATTTGTATGTTATTTAATCTATTTGAATTTGTTTAATGATTTACTTTATATTAAAAAACGTAACAAATTTTTCAATCTCAAATATTCTAGATAAAAGTATAAAAGAAGGTTAATTGTTCAAGGTAATTTGATTATTAGGTTGTGGTTTTTGTCTAAGTAAATAAAAATTACCTACTAGTATAAACTTCATAGAATAAAATATGAGTGATTTTATATATCGCAAGATAAGTGATGAAATAATACAGGCCATTAACTCTGGGATCTTACATAAAGGTGAAAAGCTAGATTCAGTAAGGAAATTGGCCAAGAAAAGGGAAATCGGTGTTTCTACTGCATCTCATGTTTATGCTGAGCTAGAGAAATCAGGCTGGATCTATGCAATAGAAAAAAAAGGATATTTTGTTGCTAATATAGCATCGCAACATGTCACCACAGATGTACAAAGTTATGGTGATTCATTTTTAAGCTACAAAGAGCTTGCTAAGTTACCTTTAGCCAATGCGCTGCAATACTCTTTTAATGATCCTAATATTCTACCATTATCCTGTACGGCACCAAGCACAGTAATTGATGCTGAAACGATTTTGAACCAACTACACCGTAAAGTAATAAAGCGTCGCCCATATCGCATGTTAATGCAAGACCCTATAGAAGGTATACAGCCTCTAAGAGAAGAGATAGCTAAGTACTATTTAAATTCAGGGCAAATTATACCGTACAAAGACATTTTAATAACAAACGGGCGAAAAGATGGTTTGATCACTGCGATTCAAGCTTTAAAGTTACAAAATTCATGTATTGCAATAGAAGCACCTAGTTCATTCTTTTTTCAAAGCCTCATTCAGCAATATAATTTCAAAACAACAGCGATACCTATGCAGGCAGACTTTGCTAATGAGCTCACGTTATTAGATAAGGCCTTTCAAGCTGAAAAATTTTCTGCGTATTTATTTAATCCAAATTTTAATGATCCAACAGGTAGGGTATTAACGACTAAAGAGAAAAAACAGTTAATTGCTTGGGCTGAAAAAAATGAAGTCGCATTAATAGAATATGACAGAAGCGAGCTACACTTTAGTAGTCAGCGACCAAAGTCTGTATCAAGTTTACTTACATCTAACTCAACATGTAAGGTGATTAGTATTGTCGATTTTTACGATACGGTTTCGGCTACAATTAGTCTAGGTTATATAATCTGTAAAAATACCTACGAGCAGAGTCTGTTTGCAAAGCAGATTAACTCAGAAGAACCAAGTATAAGCCTGCAGTATATGATCTTAGAGATGTTACAAAGTGGTCGTTATCAAAAATTTGTAGATAAAGTAAGGAGGCAATTATCAATTCAGTGTACTCAAATGCTTTATGCGTTAAACGCACAAGTTGGAGACTTAGTTATTTTAAACGATCCTGCAGGCGGCCCTTGTTTATGGATAGGATTGCCTGACGGTTATTCAAGTAAAGATTTGTGGCATTATTTGATCAAGTATAATTTAGCGATTGCACCTGGTTGTATGTTTATAAACGCTATAGAATTTGATAATTACTTCAGAGTGACCTATGGGTTACCTTGGGACGATAAAATGAAAGCGGGTATTATAGATTTAGCATTACATATTAAAGCTTTTTTAAGCGTTAACTTAGCTGTAGATAAACAGTCTTTAAATGATATTGAATAAAGCGCGTTTATCATAACTGAATAAATCGGAATTAAAAATTTAAAGGGAATAACATGAAAATATTATTAAAGGTTTTAGCTGTATTGGTAGGGCTTATGGTTGCGATAATAATCATAGTCCCTTTGATACTACCTGTAGATACTGTATTTGCGCAAGTATCAGATAAAGTAGAGCAAGCTACAAACCGGAAGTTATCTATATCAGGTGATAAAACCTTATCACTATTCCCCGCGTTAAAATTAGAGATGAATGACGTCTACTTTTCTAATATGGATTCAGGCTCGCAAAAAAATATGATATCAATGAAACAACTAGCGATTAATATTCCTTGGTTATCTTTATTATCAGGAGAGCTAAAATTAGAAAAGTTTGTGATCATGGAACCTAATATTTTATTAGAGAAAAATAAAGCAGGGAGAGTTAATTGGGATTTGTTTTCACAATCAGATTCAGAGACACAAAAAACGAAAAATGATGCTCAATTACCAAATCAGCAGAATAATATTCCCAGTGACTTTGATATTAAACTAGGTGAGGTTGCAATTTATGGCGGTAAATTAACATATCTAGATGCAACAACTGATGTAAAGCATATCGTTAATGATTTTAAACTGACGATTGAATTACCTTCATTACACCAGCCTTTAAATATTAAAGGGGCTGTGACTTATATGGCACAAAGAATAAAGCTTGATACAAGTATATCAACACCTATAAAAGCTATCTCCTCAGAAAACTTCATATTAGAAACTAAGTTAAGCTCAAGTTTATTTGTCTTAAATTTTAAAGGTAATATTGAAGACGCTAACAGTGTTATAAAGGGTGAACTTGAACTAAAAGGCAAATCAGTTAAAGAAATCGTAAAGTGGCAAAATATAGAATTAAATGCGGGAGAAACGGCATTTAATGAATTTGCATTTTCAGGCGGGGTACTATTTAAAGACAATAAGCTTTCGTTATCAAACTTAAATGCCAAACTAGATGAGTTGGATATAAAAGGCCAAAGTGCAATTGATTTAGACAAACGCCTTAAGGTATCTGCACATATTGATTTAGGCATGCTTAACCTGAACCCTTATTTACCAATAGAGAGTAAGCAAGAATCTAAAGATAAGTCTGAAAAAAAACCTGAGCCGATTATTTGGGATGAAACGCAAATTGATTTATCAGCTTTAAAAACCATTGATGCAGATATTAAGGTCAAATCTACTGGGTTACAGCTTAGAGATATAACACTTGGACGAAATGCATTCTCTTTTAAACTTGAAAAAGGAGAGGCTGAGATAGTAATGGATGAGTTCAATGCATATAAAGGCAAAGGAAAAGGCAAGATTTTTATAAATGCTAAAAAAACACCTTATACAGTAGCAACAAACTTTTCCTTAACTGATATACAAGCTGGGCCGCTACTAAGAGATGTGATTAAGTTTGATAAGTTAGATGGTACAGGCTCAATAAATTGGCAGTTAAATACTAAGGGCGTTAATCAAAAACAATTTATAGATAGCTTAAATGGTGGGTTAGGATTTGGTTTTGAAAATGGCGCAATACAGGGCGCTAATATTGCAGCTATGGTACGTTCAGCAAAAGCGATGTTAAAGGGTGACTTTACTAATGCAGGTTTAGATAAGGGTTTTGATAAGTCGCAGCAAACAGATTTTGCTGAACTCAGTGGCACCTTTAAATTTAAAAATGGCGTTGGCAGGAATAATGACTTTAAGCTATTTAGTCCGTTAATTAGAATTACAGGTAAAGGTGAACTAGATTTACCAAAAACAAATATTGATTACAAAGTTACAACAGGTTTAGTAAGTAGTATTGAGGGTCAAGGAACAACAAGTGATGCTACAGGGTTTAAAGTACCAGTTAAAATAAAAGGACCTTTGCATGATGTAAAAATAAAGCTTGATGTAAGTAGTGCAAGTAAAGACGAACTAAAAAATAAAGTGAAAGATAAACTGAAAAAACTATTTGGATAATATTTCCTGCTTATTATATAGACGGAATGAAAGGTTGAAAACTGTTCAAGACGTCTATATATCTAAACTTCTCATTGTTTGCTTTTTGAACATTTATTTTAAATTAATTAAAAAATAACCTATCGCACTACTACATTTGCTGATACAATTGCGCGCCATTCAGGAATGTCTTAACGAATAACTGAATGAGGTTTAAACATTATGTCTTAATTTTTTGCGAAATTAAGGCCGATTAATAATTACACAGGAGCATATAAAATGATCCAAATGCAAACTCAGCTGGAAGTTGCTGATAACAGCGGCGCTCGCAAAGTGCAGTGTATTAAAGTATTAGGCGGTTCACACCGTCGTTACGCTATGATTGGCGACATCATCAAAGTTTCTGTTAAAGAAGCAAATCCTCGCGGTAAAGTGAAGAAAGGTGATGTATTAAACGCTGTTGTAGTTCGTACAGCAAAAGGTGTTCGTCGTAACGATGGTTCTACTATCCGTTTCGATAATAACGCTGCTGTTATGCTTAATGCAAACAATCAGCCAATTGGTACTCGTATCTTTGGCCCAGTAACGCGTGAACTACGTAACGAAAAGTTCATGAAAATCGTTTCATTAGCACCAGAAGTACTATAGGAGTTTATCATGGCAGCAAAAATCCGTCGTGATGACGAAGTAGTTGTACTAGCCGGTAAAGACAAAGGAAAGCGTGGAAAAGTGCTTTCAGTTGTAACTGAATCAGGTCGAGTATTTGTCGAAGGTATCAATCTTATCAAGAAGCACCAAAAGCCGGTTCCACAGTTGAACCAAGCTGGCGGTATTGTTGAGAAAGAAGCATCTTTAGACGCATCAAACGTTGCGATCTTCAACCAGGAAACTGGTAAAGCGGATCGTGTTGGTTTCAAGATTGAAGACGGTAAGAAATTACGTATCTTCAAATCTACTGGAAAAACTATTTAATTAGTTAGTTGGAGTAGACGATGGCGAAACTGCATGAGTTATATAAAGACACAGTTGTAACAGAACTTCAAAAGAAGTTTGGTTTCAGCTCTGTTATGCAAGTCCCTCGAATAGAGAAAATTACCCTAAATATGGGTGTGGGCGAAGCCCTTACAGATAAGAAAATTCTAGAACATGCTATTAAAGATCTAGAAGCCATATCTGGTCAGAAAGTTTTAACAACTAAAGCTCGCAAATCTGTTGCTGGTTTTAAAGTTCGTGAAGGCTATCCGATTGGTTGTAAAGTAACTCTACGCGGCGAGCGTATGTGGGATTTCTTTGAGCGTTTGGTAACAATCGCAATTCCACGTATTCGTGATTTCCGTGGTGTTAGTGCTAAGTCTTTTGATGGACGTGGTAACTACAGCATGGGTGTTCGTGAGCAAATCATATTCCCAGAAATCGATTTTGATAAAGTAGACCGTGTACGCGGTATGGATATCACTATCACGACTTCTGCAGCGAATAATGAAGAAGGTCACGCCTTGTTAGAAGCCTTCGGCTTCCCATTCAAGAAATAAGGGTAGGGTTATGGCAAAGAATTCTATGAAAGCGCGCGAAGATAAACGCGCGAAATTAGTAGCACAGTTCGCAGAAAAACGCGCAGCACTTAAAGCAATCATCTCAGGTGTTGAAACATCTGAAGAAGATCGCTGGGATGCAGTATTAAAGCTTCAAGCTTTACCGCGTGATTCTAGCCCTTCACGTCAACGTAATCGTTGTAACATTACGGGCCGCCCACATGGTTTCCTTCGCAAGTTCGGCATGAGCCGTATCAAAACACGCGAAGCTGCTATGCGCGGTGAAATTCCTGGCCTTAAAAAGGCTAGCTGGTAATAGAATCACGGGAGTAAGACTATGAGCTTGCAAGATCCTATTTCGGATATGTTCACACGTATTCGTAACGGTCAAACTGCGAAGAAAGTATCTGTAACGATGCCTACTTCAAAGCTTAAAGTAGCAGTAGCTAAAGTACTTAAAGATGAAGGTTTCATCACTGAATTTTCTGTAAGCAGCGAATTAAAAGCTGAACTTACAGTTGAACTTAAGTATTTCGAAGGCAAAGCTGTTATCGAAACAATTAAGCGTGTTAGTCGTCCAGGTCTACGCATCTATAAGAAGCGTGGAGATTTACCTCAGGTAATGGGCGGACTAGGCATCGCAATCGTATCAACATCTCAAGGCTTGATGACTGACCGTACTGCACGTAGTGCTGGTATCGGTGGTGAAATCATTGGCTTTGTAGCTTAATCGGAGAATATTATGTCACGTGTTGCTAAAGCACCCATAAATGTTCCAGCCGGTGTAGAAGTTACATTAAATGGCCAGGACATCAAAGTTAAAGGTAAGAACGGTGAGTTATCTCGTTCAATCAACGTTGCTGTTGATGTTGCTTTAAACGATAATGTTATTACAACTCAGCCTAATGAAGGCGTAGCTAACGGTTGGGCACAAGCAGGTACTGCTCGTGCTAACATCAACAACATGATTGTTGGTGTAACTACTGGTTACGAAAAGAAACTTCAATTAATTGGTGTTGGTTATCGTGCAGCAGTTAAGGGTAAAGTATTAAACTTAACTCTTGGCTTCTCTCATCCAGTGAATTTCGCAATTCCAGAAGGAATTACGATTGAAGCACCAAGCCAAACTGAATTGCTTGTTAAAGGCGCAGATAAACAGTTAGTAGGTCAAGTATCAGCTAACATTCGTGCATACCGTAAACCAGAGCCTTATAAAGGTAAAGGTGTACGTTACGCTGACGAAAATGTGCGTCGTAAAGAAGCCAAGAAGAAGTAGGGTAGGACGATGGATAAGAAAACAGCTCGTTTACGTCGTGCTAAACGCACACGTAGAAATTATATTGAACAAGGCGTTACACGTCTTGTTATCCACCGCACGTCAAAGCACATGTACGCTCAAGTAGTTACTGCTGAGGGTATCGTTTTGGCTGCTGCTTCTACTGTTGAAAAAGTGATTGGCGAAGCAGTTAAAGGTACTAGTAATGCGACAGCAGCTGAAGCTGTTGGTACTGCAGTTGCACAACGTGCAGCTGACAAGAACATTACTAAGATTGCCTTTGATCGTAGTGGCTTTAAATATCACGGCCGTGTGAAGGCGTTGGCTGATGCCGCGCGTGAAGCCGGTTTGCAATTCTAGGAGTAGACAATGGCTAACGTAGAAGCAAAACAAACAGAATTCGCTGAAAAGCTAGTTGCTGTAAACCGTGTGTCTAAAGTAGTTAAAGGTGGTCGTATCTTTAGCTTCACAGCACTAACTGTAGTTGGTGATGGCGCAGGTAAAGTAGGTTTTGGTTACGGTAAAGCACGTGAAGTTCCAGCTGCAATTCAAAAAGCAATGGAAAAAGCACGTCGTAACATGATCAACGTTGAACTTAACGGTAACACATTACAACACGCAATAAAGGGCCGTCACTCTGGTTCTCAAGTATTCATGAAGCCTGCTTCAGAAGGTACTGGTATTATCGCTGGTGGTGCAATGCGTGCAGTTTTAGAAGTAGTGGGCGTTCAGAACGTTCTTTCTAAATGTTACGGTTCAACTAACCCAATCAACGTAGTTCGCGCTACTGTAAAAGCTTTAGAGAACATGAATTCTCCAGAGTCTATTGCAGCTAAGCGTGGTCTTACTGTTGCTCAAATTGTAGGGTAGAACCATGGCTAATAAAACTGTTAAAGTTACACAGGTTAAAAGTTCAATTGGTCGTTTACCTAAACATAAAGCGACATTACGTGGACTTGGTTTACGTCGTATCAATCACACTGTAGAGCTAGAAGATACAGCTTGTGTTCGTGGTATGATTAATCAAGTTTCTTATATGGTTAAGGTTGAGGGCTAGTTCATGTTATTGAATACACTTTCACCTGCTGCTGGTGCGAATAAAGACAGAAAACGCCAAGGCCGTGGTATCGGTTCTGGTATTGGTAAGACTGGTGGCCGTGGTCACAAAGGTCAAAAGTCTCGCTCAGGTGGTAAAGTACGCGTTGGTTTTGAAGGCGGTCAAATGCCTATGCAACGTCGTCTTCCTAAGTTCGGTTTCACTTCACGCAAATCACTAGTATCTGCTGAAGTAAACCTTTTCGAAATCACTAAAGTTGAAGGTGATATCGTAGAACTTAGCACGCTACAAGCTGCAGGTCTGGTTAAAAAGAACGTTTTGTTCGTAAAAATAGTTAAATCTGGTGAAGTTTCACGCCCAGTGACTGTAAAAGGTCTAAGAGCATCTAAGGGTGCTCGCGAAGCGATTGAAGCTGCCGGAGGCAAGATAGAAGAATAATAAGGAAAGTACTCCATGGCTAAACCAGGTCAAGATACATCAAGTGCGCAAGGCGGACTATCGGAATTGAAACGTCGTTTATTATTTATACTCGGCGCAATCATTATTTACCGTTTAGGTTCCTTTGTGCCAATCCCTGGGGTTAACGCCGCTGTACTTGCCGAATTCTTCGCGCAACAAAAGGACTCCATTGCTGGCATGATGAACATGTTCAGTGGTGGAGCTCTTGAGCGAGCTTCTGTTCTGGCTTTAGGTATTATGCCTTACATCTCAGCTTCAATTATTATGCAACTATTAACGCACATACATCCTGCGATGATAGAGCTAAAGAAAGAAGGTGAGCAAGGGCGTAAGAAAATTAGTCAGTACACACGTTATGCTACGCTTGTGCTTGCTACATTCCAAGCAGTAGGAATATCAACTGCGTTACCAAACATGATGGCTGACTTAGTGTTAAATCCTGGTATAGGGTTTTACTTTACTGCTGTTATCAGTTTAGTAACTGGTACTATGTTCCTAATGTGGTTGGGCGAACAAATTACAGAACGCGGAATCGGTAACGGTATCTCAGTTCTTATATTTGTTGGTATTGTAGCTAACTTGCCGTCTGCGATTGGTGAGACAGTCGAAATGGCGCGCCAAGGTGATTTGAATGTTCTAATGTTACTAGGCATTGGGGTTATCGTATTTGCTGTTACTTACATTGTAGTGTTCTTTGAACGTGGTCAACGTCGTATCGTCGTTAATTACGCTAAGCGTCAACAAGGCCGTCAGGTTTTTGCAGCGCAGAGTACACATTTACCATTGAAAGTTAATATGGCAGGTGTTATTCCACCAATCTTTGCTAGTAGTATTATTCTGTTCCCTGGTACAATCGCCAGCTGGTTCGGACAAGGCGAAGGTGTTCTTGCTGATGTGCTTCAAACTATTTCTTTAGCGTTGTCTCCAGGACAGCCGTTATATGCGATGGTATTAGCAGCAGCGATCATATTCTTTTGCTTTTTCTATACGGCGTTGGTTTTTAACCCTCGTGAAACAGCAGACAACTTGAAGAAGTCAGGGGCTTTTATCCCTGGTATTCGTCCAGGTGAGCAGACATCAAAATACATTGATAAAGTAATGACGCGTTTGACATTAGCAGGCGCTCTATATATTACCTTTATCTGTCTGGTGCCCGAGTTTATGACAATGGCGTGGAAAACTCCATTCTACTTTGGCGGTACATCAATATTGATTATCGTAGTAGTGATCATGGACTTTATGGCACAAGTACAAACACATCTGATGTCTCATCAGTATGATTCTGTACTTAAAAAAGCAAATCTAAAAGGTTATGGCCGATAGGCACTTTTAGATAGCTACGGAGATGACTCATGAAAGTACGTGCATCCGTTAAAAAGATTTGCCGTAATTGTAAAGTTATTAAACGTGCCGGTGTTGTACGTGTAATTTGCATAGAGCCTAAGCATAAGCAAAGGCAAGGTTAATTAAGAAATCGTGCAGACTGAGCTATTTTAGCTTGGTCTGTTTTTTTAGATGATTTGATCATTAGTTGGGTATCCTAACGGGCTTTCCAACAAATTGATAATCAAATCCATAATTAGGAGATGTGTTAGTGGCCCGTATTGCTGGCATTAACGTCCCTGATCATAAGCACGCAGTAGTAGCTATTACTGCCATTTATGGTGTTGGTACAACTCGCGCTAAATCAATTTTAGCTGCGACAGGAATTGCTGAATCTACAAAGATCAGTGAACTAAATGAAGAAACACTTGATCAACTTCGTGAAGAAGTTGGTAAGTACACCGTTGAAGGTGATCTTCGCCGTGAAGTTACTTTAAATATCAAACGTCTTATGGACCTTGGTTGTTATCGTGGTCTTCGTCACCGTCGCTCTTTACCACTACGTGGTCAAAGAACTAAGACTAACGCGCGTACTCGTAAGGGTCCACGTAAGCCTATCAAGCGATAAGGGGATATAGATTATGGCTAAAGCACCAGTTCGTCGTAAGAAGGTAAAAAAACAAGTTGCAGATGGTATGGCTCATGTTCATGCTTCTTTCAACAACACTATTGTAACTATTTCAGATCGTCAAGGTAATGCTTTATCTTGGGCAACTGCAGGTGGTTCAGGTTTCCGTGGTTCACGTAAATCTACGCCATTCGCTGCACAGGTTGCTGCTGAGCGTGCAGGTAATGCCGCTAAAGAATACGGTTTGAAAAACCTTGAAGTATTTATTAAAGGTCCAGGTCCAGGCCGTGAGTCTGCTGTTCGTGCATTAAATGCTGCTGGTTTTAGAATTACAAACATTACTGACGTGACGCCGATACCACACAATGGTTGTCGTCCACCGAAGAAACGTCGCGTATAACAATAGGTTAGGAGAAAGAACATGGCAAGATATTTGGGCCCAACGCTCAAGCTAAGCCGTCGTGAAGGTACTGACCTGTTCCTTAAGAGCGGCGTTAGAGCTATCGACTCTAAGTGTAAATTAGAGACTGCACCTGGTCAGCATGGCGCTCGTAAGGGTCGTCTATCTGATTACGGTTTACAATTACGTGAAAAGCAAAAAGTACGTCGTATGTACGGTGTATTAGAAAAGCAATTCCGTAACTACTACAAAGATGCTGCACGTATCAAGGGTAATACAGGTGAAAACTTGTTACAACTTCTTGAGCAACGTCTTGATAATGTTGTATATCGCATGGGTTTTGCAAGTACGCGCGCTGAAGCACGTCAACTTGTATCTCACAAAGCGATTATGGTTAATGGTCGTGTTGTTAACATTCCTTCATTCCGTATCACTGCAGAAGACACTGTAGTAATTCGTGAGAAGTCGAAAAAACAATCTCGTATCATCGCTGCTCTAGAGTTGGCTTCACAACGTGAAAAACCAACTTGGGTTGAAGTAGACAATAAAGCACTTGAAGGCGTATTTAAACGTCTACCTGAGCGTTCTGATCTGTCTGCAGAAATAAATGAACAGCTAATCGTCGAACTTTACTCGAAGTAAAGTTAAGAGTTAAGAGAGGATAAAAATGCAGGGTTCTGTAACCGAATTTCTAAAGCCA
>NZ_JAHKQC010000025.1:0-82393 GCF_018860845.1 Pseudoalteromonas sp. C2R02
GCCTAGTAATGAAATAGCAGTAAATGATGATATAGATTCATTATTATCTGAAGATTTAGGAGATGCACTTGGTGACGATGTAGAAGCTGAGTTAGAGGTTACTCCCGAACCAGAAATCGAACAAGCAGATTTAAATGAAAGTGCTGATCTAGATAATCTTGATGATATAGACGCTTTATTAGCAAATGATTTCGGCGATGAACTCGGTGACGATTTAGAAACTGAATTAGAAGTTACTCCTGAACCTGAAATTGAACAACAAGATTTAAATGAAAGTGCTGATCTAGATAATCTTGATGATATAGACGCTTTATTAGCAAATGATTTAGGCGATGAACTCGGTGACGATTTAGAAACTGAGTTAGAAGTTACTCCTGAAACTGAAATTGAACAACAAGATGTAAATCAAACCATTGATTTAGATGCGCTTGATGATATAGACGCTTTATTAGATGCTGATTTAGGCGATGAGCTAGGCGAGGAAATAGGTGACGATTTAGAAACTGAGTTAGAGGTTACTCCCGAGCCAGAAATCGAACAACAAGATGTAAATCAAACCATTGATTTAGATGCGCTTGATGATATAGACGCTTTATTAGATGCTGATTTAGGCGATGAACTCGGTGACGATGTAGAAACTGAGTTAGAAGTTACTCCCGAGCCAGAAACCGAACAACAAGATGTAAATGAAACAATTGATTTAGATGCGATTGATGACATAGACGCTTTATTAGATGCTGATTTAGGCGATGAACTCGGTGACGATTTAGAAACTGAGTTAGAAGTTACTCCCGAGCCAGAAATCGAACAACAAGGTTCAAATGAAAGTGTTGATTTAGACGGGCTTGATGATTTAGATGCACTTGATGACATAGACGCTTTATTAGATGCTGATTTAGGCGATGAACTCGGTGACGATTTAGAAACTGAGTTAGAAGTTACTCCCGAGCCAGAAATCGAACAACAAGATGTAAATGAAACCATTGATTTAGATGCGATTGATGACATAGACGCTTTAGTAGGTGATGAGTTAGATGCTGATTTAGGCGATGAACTCGGTGACGATTTAGAAACTGAGTTAGAAGTTACTCCAGAGCCAGAAATCGAACAACAAGATTTAAATGAAACCATTGATTTAGATGCGATTGATGACATAGACGCTTTATTAGGTGATGAGTTAGATGCTGATTTAGGTGATGAACTCGGTGACGATTTAGAAACTGAGTTAGAAGTTACTCCCGAACCAGAAATCGAGCAAGAAGATGTAAATGAAACCATTGATTTAGATGATATTGATTCTTTATTAGAATCTGATTTAGACAGAGACCTACTAGGGCCTAATGATGATCTAACACTAAACAGTGAGCAGAACAAAGAGTTTAACGCACAACCGGATCTACCAGAAAAAGATCCAACTTTAGATGAGAGTGAGTTTGTACATGAAAACTTAGATAACTTTGATGTAGAACTAAACACAAGTGCTGAAGATTTAGAAATCGATTTAGGTGATGACCCTCTATTAGAAGCCGGTGATTTTGATTTGTCATTAGAAGACGGATCAATAAATGATGCGCAAATTTCATTAGAGCAAGAACATGCAGATTCACCAAGCGAAGAATTAGAAGAGTATCCTGAGTTAGCACTTGACGATGCACTTGCTGAAATTGAAGCTAATGAAGAAAGTGTCCAGCTTTCTCAAGCCGAAATTGAACTTGCGGAATCAATGAGAGCATCAACATCAATTGAAATAGAAGATGATTTTGGTTTAAAAGAAGAAGCCCTTGGTAATTTATCATTAATTGAAGATGATGAATTGGACGCTTTGCATGACGATGAGGACTTACTAAACCTATCATCTGATGATTCGGAAAATGACTTAGAACAGTTAGAATCTGATTTAATGTCAACAGATCAAAACCTATCTACAATAGACATTGATGAAAAAACGCATGAAATTGAAATGGATCTCGAAGGGCTATTAGAGGAAACTAGTGACGATACTTTATTAGAATCTCAAAATGAGAGTAGTGAGATTGATGACTCGTTAAGTGATTTAGAAAGTACAGATTTTGATTCATTACTTAATGAATTAGCTGAACCAGAAGATTTGACCAATCTTGATTCGCAAGAGTTTGAAATTGATTTTGATAGTTTATTATCAGAAGAAAATACATTAGAAAACGCAATTGAGATAGATGATGATCTTGAACTAGAAGACGACTTTGAATTAGAGACTAGCCTAGGCGGTGATACCGACTTTTTGAATATTACGGATTTAATTGAAGAAAGCGATGATATTGAACCTATAGACGAACCTTACGATAGTGTTGATATGGATGTTGGTTTAAGTGAATTTGATGAATTACTAGCTGGAGAAGAAAGTTTAGATGTTGATGCTCAAAATGGCGGTTATTCGGCTAAGTTAGATTTAGCGCTGGCTTATTTAGAGATTGAAGACTTTGAAAGTGCATCTAAAGCAATTCAAGATGTTATTGATAATGGCCCTCCTGAAGTTCAAAGAGAAGCCCAACAATTGAAGAAAAAAATTAAATTATAATCTTTTAGTTAATCAAATAACAAAAAACACTGCTATTTATATCAGTGTTTTTTTGTTTTTAAGCTTGTCGCCCTAGTCGCATTTTTGGCTTAAATGGGTATAATACGGCGCTTTAGTAGTTTCTATTGGATTAATATGCGAATAGCACTTGGTATAGAGTATGATGGCTCACAATATTATGGCTGGCAACGCCAAGATAATGTGATCAGTGTACAGGAAGAGGTTGAAACCGCACTTTCCAAGATTTGTAATGAAAAGGTTGTGGTTTTTTGTGCAGGCAGAACTGATGCTGGTGTACATGGCACAGGACAAGTTGTACATTTTGAAACAACATCTGTGCGCGATATGAGTGCATTTACATTAGGTATGAACTCTTTATTACCAGATACAGTTGCTATTCGTTGGGCAAAAGAAATTCCATTTGATTTTCATGCAAGATATAGCGCTGTGGCAAGGCGTTACCGTTATATTATTTATAATAGCCCATTACGACCTGGCATTTTAAAGAATGGTGTAAGCCATTATTATCAGCCTTTAGATGTAGAAAAAATGCAACAAGCTTGTCCACACATTGTAGGTGAACATGACTTTACTTCATTTAGAGCAATACATTGCCAAGCTAATTCACCAAACCGAAAGATAATTCACTTAAAAGTAGATCGTTATGGTGATTTTATTGTTATAGATGTTAAAGCTAATGCTTTTTTACATCATATGGTTAGAAATATAACAGGATGTTTGATTGATATTGGTTTACATAAACAAAAGCCAGAATGGATGAAAGAAATTTTAGAACTAAAAGATAGATCTCAAGCAAGCCCAACAGCAAAAGCAGGCGGTTTATATTTAGTTGATGTGGAGTATCCTGAAAAATGGGGAATAGAAAAAACACATCCAGGACCCCTGTTTTTACCTGATTTCTAAACAGACCCACAGCTAAGACCAGTTTTTTATACCTTACTGATAGAAATCGTGTTCTAATTGATAAAATTTATCTGTCTGTATACATATATAGGCAGGTAATAGACTAAATTTATAAGAATTAAGAGAATCGCACATGAGTTGGTTAGAAAAAATCTTACCTAAAACAAAATCTTCAGGTCGAAAAGAAATTCCTGAAGGCGTATGGGCTAAATGTGGAGACTGTGATGCTATTTTATATAAAGCTGAATTAGAAAAATCACTTAACGTTTGTCCTAAATGTGATCACCATATGCGTCAAAGTGCGCGAGGTCGCATTGAAGCTTTCTTAGATACTGCTGATAGAGTAGAGCTTGGCCTAGATTTAGAAGCGCAAGATTTATTAAAATTTAAAGATTCTAAAAAATATACTGATCGCCTTAACTCTGCTAAAAAAGTGAGTGGAGAAAAAGATGCATTAGTAGCGATGACAGGTCGCTTAAAAGGCATTCCTGTTGCTGTTGTTGCATTTGAATTCTCATTTATGGGCGGCTCTATGGCATCAGTTGTAGGTGCGCGTTTTGTTGAAGCGGTTAACAAATGTCTAGAAAATGATATGCCGTTAGTCTGTTTTTCTGCATCAGGTGGTGCAAGAATGCAAGAAGCATTAATGTCTTTAATGCAAATGGCTAAAACAAGTGCAGCCCTTGCTAAAATGAGTGAAAAAGGCTTACCTTACATTTCAGTGTTAACAGATCCAACTATGGGCGGTGTTTCTGCTTCTTTGGCTATGTTAGGTGATGTAAATATTGGTGAACCTAAAGCATTAATTGGTTTTGCTGGCCCACGTGTAATTGAACAAACAGTACGTGAAACTTTACCTGAAGGTTTTCAGCGTAGTGAGTTCTTATTAGAGCATGGTGCCATTGATATGATAGTTGACCGCCGTGAAATGCGCGATACGATTGCTAGAATTGTAGCTAAATATATGAACTTACCGTCAACAGAACAAGAACATAGAGTTGCTTAGTTTTGTCGCTTTTGAGCGGTATTTTATATAAAATACTGCTCAAGCCAAGATTAATTACAAAAGTGAAAATATGTCACAGTGTATTTTAAGCCAATCATCAAGCCTTGATGATTGGCTTTGTTATTTAGAAAGTATCCATCCTGCCAATATAGAAATGGGTTTAACACGTGTTGAGAAGGTTGCTCAACAGCAAGGGTTATTAAATCTTTCTAGCAAAATAATCTTAATTGCAGGTACTAATGGTAAAGGCACAACAGCACGCTGTTTAGAAGCGATGTTACTCGCTCAAGGCTACTCTGTTGGTACTTATGCTTCACCTCATATATTTCATTATAATGAAAGAGTCAGGATCAATGGCAATAAACTTGACGATCAAGAGCATGTTGATGCATTTCATGCTTTAGAGCATGGACGAGGTGAAACGACACTGACTTATTTTGAATATTCGACCTTAGCGGGTTTAGAGATATTTAAACGTCATCAAGTTGACTATATATTGCTAGAAGTCGGTTTAGGTGGCAGATTAGACGCGACTAACATTGTATCTCCTATCGCTTCAGTGATCACAACAATTGATTTAGACCATAAAGACTACCTTGGCGATACCAGGGAGTTAGTTGGTTTTGAAAAAGCGGGAATTTTTAGAAAAGATACGCCTGCGATAGTGGGTGATTTGAATATACCACAATCAGTAATTGATTATGGTACTAAAATATCAGCCAATATGATTTTATCTGGTAATGATTTTAAATATCTCGATCATGGTTCGTCATTTGAGTGGCACTATGAATCAAATAAGATTGAATATAAACAACCTGCCATCCCAGCTCAAAATATTGCGACAGCATTAACAACACTTAAAAGTTTAAACTTACTCCCTAGTGATAAAATAATAACTCAGGTGATCAAAACATTAAAAGTAGAAGGGCGGTTTGAGTGTTTAAGCCAATCTCCATTAGTGTATGTTGACGTGGCACATAACCCTGAATCTGCACGTTACTTAGCTAAACAGCTACAAATATTAAAGTTAAAAAATTATAAAATAAATGCATTAGTGGGCATGTTAGAAGATAAAGATCAAAAAGCGGCTTTATCAGAACTAACACAGGTTGTTGATAATTGGTCCATTGCAACACTAACATGTTTTAGAGGTGCTAAAAATGATGTGTTAGCAGAAAAATTATCGTGTTTAGGCATAAACGATGCTCAAAAATTTGCGTCTGTTGACAATGCGTTAGATAATCTTTTACCAAAGATGCAAGGAACAGATAAAAATGGTGAAAAACAACTGTTGATTGTTTTTGGTTCATTTTACACTGTGGCAGATGCAATGCTTTTTCTTAGCTAAGAGGAAATTTAGGTGAATTCAGGGTTTATAAATAGGTTAGTAGGCACAACTATCGTTGTTATTGCAGCAGTTGTGTTTATTCCAAATATCTTAGATGGTGAAAAGGTCCAATTTAAAGAGGGTTTTAAAACAATTCCCGATCGCCCTGAATTTAAAACAGTTGATTTAGATTTAGAGCAAGCACAAGCTGACTTAGAATTTAAATTACCAGATACCTCGACTGAAATAGTGGATGAAATAGCGCTTGATATTACACCATCAGAAATAGCAAACACACAAGTAAAGCAAGTCGACACGGCTACAGAAGTGGTTACAACTAATACAACAGCAAAGAGCGATGTTGTTGAGGTGAGTACATTTAAACCTGAACCTAAAGTTGAAAAACGAGCTAAAAGCGAAAACTTAACTGATTTTGCTTATGTCATTCAGTTGGGTAGTTTTTCTCATAAAGCAAATGTAGCAAGTTTATTAGCTAAATTAAAAAAAGCAGGTTTTACAACTTTTACTAAACCTATATCAACACCATCTGGTCAGCTGACTAAGGTTTTTGTTGGCCCTATGATTAAAAAGTCTGCATTAGAGCGCAAACTACCAGCATTAAAAACGCTAACGGGTCTAAATGGTAAAGTAACTGTATTTGATGTTACAAAATGATCTGGCATTTTAGGCTCGTGTCTTATAAAATGCGCCCGAAATTAACAAAGGCTAATTTATATGATTTGGGTTGATTATGCCATATTAGGCATTATTACACTTTCTGCTATGATCAGTTTGATCAGAGGTTTTATAAAAGAAGCAATCTCCCTTGCTATTTGGGTTGCTGCCTTTTTCATCTCTAGCTTTTTCTATGAGCACTTAGCTGCTTTTCTAACATCCATTTCAGAACCTTTATTAAAAAATGCCGCCGCAATCTCTATTTTGTTTGTATCCACTCTTTTCTTAGGCGGATTATTTAACTTTATTTTAGGTAAGCTAGTTGAACATACTGGTTTATCAGGCACAGATCGCGTTATCGGTCTTGCATTTGGTGCACTTAGAGGTGTATTAGTTGTTAGTGCTATATTATTTTTTCTAGATGCTTTCACCAGTGCGCCAAAAACGCATTGGTGGGAGACTTCAACGTTAATCCCTGAATTTGGCTTTGTTATTGAATGGTTTTTTGCATACCTTGAAAATAACTCTAGCTTTTTAACTTCAGTAAACCCTTAGTCGGCAAGGATAAATAACATGTGCGGTATTGTTGGTATAGTCGGGAATTCTCCTGTTAATCAGGCAATTTATGATGGCTTAACTGTGTTACAACATCGAGGTCAAGATGCGGCCGGTATAATCACCATTAACAACCATACTTTTAGTTTGCGTAAAGATAATGGTTTAGTGAAAGATGTATTCCATACTCGTCATATGAAGCGTTTACAAGGTGATATGGGCATAGGCCACGTGCGTTACCCAACTGCAGGTTCATCTAGCTCAGCTGAAGCGCAACCTTTTTATGTAAACTCACCTTTTGGTATTTCATTAGCCCATAATGGTAACCTAACGAATGCAGAAGCTTTAAAACAAGAGTTATTTTCAGTTGCTAGACGTCATGTAAATACGACTTCAGACTCTGAAGTTTTATTGAATGTATTAGCTCATGAAATCGCATTGACTGAAAAGCTAAGTTTAGAACCAGAAGATATCTTTAAGGCTGTGACAGCTGTAAATGATAAAGCTGTTGGTGGTTATGCTGCAATTGCTATGATCATTGGTCAAGGCATGATTGCATTTCGTGATCCAAATGGTATTCGTCCATTGGTATTTGGTAAGCGCGAATCAGATAAAGGTACAGAATATATGTTTGCCTCTGAAAGTGTTGCACTAGATAGCTGTGGTTTTGAATTTATCCGTGATGTTGCCCCTGGTGAAAGTATTTTTGTTAATAACGATGGCCAGTTGTTTTCACAGCAATGTTCAAAGCATGCTTCTTATTCTCCATGTATTTTTGAATTTGTATACTTTGCACGCCCAGATTCTACATTAGATAATATCTCTGTTTATGCGGCACGTGTAAATATGGGTACTAAATTAGGTGAAAAAGTAGCGAAAGAATGGGCTGATAAAGAGATTGACGTTATCATTCCAATTCCTGAAACATCATGTGATATCGCACTTGAAATGGCTGCAGTGCTTAAAATTCCATATCGCCAAGGTTTTGTAAAAAATAGATATATCGGCAGAACGTTTATCATGCCGGGCCAAGAAATGCGTAAAAAGTCAGTTCGTCAAAAACTTAATGCAATTGGCCGTGAGTTTAAAGGTAAAAATGTATTATTAGTTGATGATTCAATTGTACGTGGTACTACATCGGCTCAAATCGTTCAAATGGCAAGAGAGTCAGGCGCTAAAAATGTGTATTTTGCATCAGCGGCACCTGAAATTCGTTTCCCGAATGTTTATGGTATTGATATGCCATCTGTGACTGAATTAATTGCCCATGGCCGTGAAGTTGAAGATATTAATGAATGTATTGGTGCTGATGGTTTAATTTTTCAATCTTTACCAGACTTAATTGAAGCTGTTTCAAAAGAAAACCCTGAAGTTAAGGCATATGAAACGTCAGTATTTAATGGTCAATATGTGACAGGCGATATCGATCAAACATATTTAAATCGTATCAATGATTTAAGAAATGACTCTGCTAAATCTGATAATGAGCAAGCAATGTCATCAGGACTTGAATTACACAATCAAGACTCTATCGATTAATAAATTTGATTAGCGAGTTAAGATAATAAAAAGGAGCTAAATAGCTCCTTTTTTAATGTTTTAATAATGACTTTTAAACTATTCTCAGCCAACTAAGCGAACATAGGTCCATAACCTGTTGTCCACATCATGGCGGTTAAAGCCAAAATACATACAAGTAAAATTAAGCCAGTTGTTACTACAGAACTTGCATAAATAAAACCGCGTTCTTCAGGAATATGCATTAAAATTGGTACGCCGGTATATAGCAAATAAACAGAATAAGCTAAAGCGATACATCCCACTACAACGATAAACCATAAAACAGGATAAAATGCAGCGAATGCTGTCATAAAGATGGGGGTTGCGGTATATGCTGCCAGCTCAAGTGTTTGTGTATATGTAGGATTTGCACCAAAAGTTTTAGCCATCCAATGTGCTAATAATCCTAAAGCACACACACCACCAATTAATGCGAAGTACATGGCAGTCGCAATCAGCATAGCACTAGATTCTGTTAAATGAATAGGATCTCCAGTACCAATACTCCAACCTAAATGAACGGAAGAATAATAGCCCATAATTGATGGAATTAATGCAATTAGTAAAATGTGAGAAATACTATATTTTAAACTTTCATGACGTTTATCAATGGTTTGCCATTCATCTTTTGGATGTGCGTATATACCCCAGAGGTGATTTAATATCATAATTATTACTTCCTTCTTGTATTATTTTGAGTTGTTTTTATTAGTCTTACCTTTTAGGTATTGTTGAATGTTAATATTTTGTCAAGTTTATAAGTGTTTTAATCAATAATAGGCAATGAGAAAAATGATTATATGAAGCCTCTTATGGATAGAGATCAAGATGTACTTGTTTGATTATGATAAAATGTATTTTTAAATTTAGCTTCTTAATATGAGATATTCATGACTAGCGAACAGTTATTAGCACCCATTAAAGCATTTTTACAATGTGATACTCCTGATGAATGGATTAATGAAGCTAAAAAGCCTGAAAACTTAAAAATATTATTATTAGATCACCTTATTTGTGAGCTAAAAGCGGGGCAAACAGCGATGTGGCTGATCCGTAAATATGCTGTTGATAAAGAAAGTGGCAAAGCTTTGCTTGAATGGTTTCAACCATATGAGAAATACGTATATAAAAAAGAAGGGACTTTAGAAAGTTTAGCTGAACACGCTAAGTTATCTAAGGCAATAGTGCCTAAAAGCAGCTCTGTTTTTGGTCAGGATTTAATTGATAAAATGGTATTATTAATTAAAGAAGAGCTTCATCACTTTTATCAGGTATTAGAAATAATGAATGATAGAGGCATCGCTTATGAAAATATTACGGCTGGGCGATACGCAAAAGGCATGATGACACATGTACGTACTCACGAACCTGCAATATTAATAGATAAATTGATTTGTGGTGCATATATAGAAGCACGTTCTTGTGAACGCTTCGCAAAAATAGCACCGCACTTAGATGATGACTTAAATAAGTTTTATGTCTCTTTATTACGTTCAGAAGCACGTCATTATCAAGATTATTTGAGTTTAGCGCAGCAAGTTGCAGGCGAAGATGTTGATATCAGCGATAGAGTGAAATTTTTTGGTGAAGTAGAAGCACAACTGATCAGTTCAGAAGATACTGACTTTAAGTTTCACTCAGGAGCACCGAGTTTAACATGAGGCTATTTTTAAAATATTTTACTCAAAGTCAGTAAAAATAAGGTCTTGAGCGTCTTTTGTAACAACTAAGTACGAACCTTGTGTATACCAGTCACCTAAAACAATACGTTTGGCTGGTGTACCATCAATATCGTGTTCATGTACTTTGGGTCTATGCGTATGTCCATGGATCATTAAATGAGTTTGATATTTTTTGAAAGTATCTATTACAGCATCATGTGTTACATCAAGTACTTCAGGTGCTTTATCCATTTGGGAAGCTTTACTACGTTCTCTTGCTTTTTTAGCAACGCTTTGTCGATAAAACAATGGCATAGCTAACATGAGTTTAGGCCACCACCAACCTCGGCTTTTCTTTCTGAATTTTTGGTACTCTATATCTTGAGTACACATTTCATCTCCATGAAGAATTAAAGTTGGGGTACCGTATAAATCAATCACTGTTCTTTCATTTAATATTGATATTCCTGATAGCTCAGCATATTTTTTACTGACTAAAAAATCTCTATTTCCATGAATAAAATAAACAGGGATCCCTTTATTTGTAATTGCCTTTAATTCTTGAGCTATTTTTAATGTCAGATCAGTTTGATAATCATCACCAACCCAAACTTCAAAAAAATCACCAAGAATATAAAGCGCATCTAGTTCACTCGTTACTTGATTATCTAGGAAGTCAAAAAATGCTTTACTAATATCTGGTCTAGACTCGGTTAAATGCAGATCTGAGATAAATAAGGTTTTATTCATAAATAAATTTGCTTCGCATATTTATTAGGGCCACTTCGTGGAGAAAAGAAAGGGCTAAAAGATTAGCCCTTAGGTATTACTATGCTTCTACTGTTACTTTAGTGATAATAACATCTTCAAGCGGTACATCTTGGTGGAAACCTTCACTACCAGTTGCTACATTTTTGATAGTTTCAACAATATCAAGACCTTCAACAACTTCAGCGAATACACAGTATCCCCAACCTTGAGATGTCTCACTTGTAAAATCTAGAAAGTTGTTATCATTAACATTGATAAAAAATTGCGCAGTAGCTGAATGTGGATCAGGAGTACGAGCCATAGCTAAAGTACCTTTCTTATTAGAAAGACCATTTGTTGCTTCATTTTGGATTGGATCTTGAACTTCTTTTTGCTCCATACCAGGTAAGAAACCACCGCCTTGAACCATGAAACCATCGATTACACGGTGAAAAATAGTGCCATCGTAAAAGCCTGAATTAGCATATTTTAAAAAGTTTTCTACCGTTTGAGGTGCTTTTTCAGCGTTTAGAGCGATTTTGATATCACCGAAGTTGGTATGTAAAGTAACCATGAAATTTCCTATCTTAAAATAGAGTGTTTATATTAGGGGTATTCTATCTAAGTTCGCAGCGTTCTACAAAGTGATATGGCCAACTGAACCAGTAATTAAGACACTTTTTGATAATTGCATTCACCTAATAAAAGTATCTAGAGCAAGTTGGCTGCAAGTGATAAGATAGCTCTCAAATAAATTTGATCCCCAAACGTGAAGGATTTTTAGTAAATGGTACAAATATACAACACACTGACAAGACAAAAAGAGGCATTTAAACCCCGAGTTGATGGCAAAATCGATATGTATGTGTGTGGTATCACTATTTACGATTACTGTCATATAGGACACGCAAGAACATTTGTTAGTTTTGATGTTATAGCGAGATACCTTCGACATATCGGTTTTGATTTAAAGTTTGTCCGAAATATTACAGACGTAGATGATAAAATCATCAATCGCGCTAATGAAAATGGTGAAACAATTGATGCGTTAACTAAACGTATGACACAAGCCATGCACCAAGATTTTGATAATTTAGGCATGTTACGTCCAGATGTTGAGCCTACAGTGACAGATCATATTCCTGAAATTATTGAAATGGTTGAGCGCTTGATCAATAAAGGGCATGCATATGTTGCTGCAAATGGCGATGTATTATTTAGTGTTTCAAGTTTTGAAAATTATGGTCAGTTATCACAGCAAGATTTAGATATGCTACAAGCGGGCTCTCGTGTTGAAGTTGATGAGAATAAAAATTCTCCTTTAGATTTTGTTTTATGGAAAAAAGCAAAAGTAGATGAGCCGTCTTGGCAGTCACCATGGGGAGCAGGGCGCCCAGGTTGGCATATCGAATGTTCAGCTATGAGCAACAAACATTTAGGTGAACACTTTGATATTCATGGTGGAGGTTCAGATTTACAATTCCCACATCATGAAAATGAAATAGCACAGTCTTGTTGTGCTAATAACGGTGAATATGCTGATACTTGGATCCACACTGGCATGGTTCAAGTGAACAAAGAAAAAATGTCTAAATCTTTAGGTAATTTCTTCACTGTTAGAGACGTATTAAAAAAATATGATGCAGAATCTGTTCGTTACTTTTTAATTTCAGGTCATTATAGAAGCCAACTTAATTATTCTCAGGATAATTTAGACCAAGCACGTTCTTCATTAGAGCGTATCTATACTGCACTACGTGGTGTAACACCTATTGCAGTTGAATTAACTGATAATGAATATGCAATAAAATTCAGAAAAGCGATGGATGATGACTTTAATACACCTGAAGCCTTATCTGTTGTGTTTGAATTAGCTAAAGAATTAAACCGTATTAAAGAAACAGATGACAATAAGGCATCTGAATTGAGTTATGTATTACGTAGTCTTGGCGAAGTGTTAGGTATTGCACAACAAGCACCGACTGATTTCTTACAAGGCGAGCAAGAAGATGACGAAGTCGCAATCATCGAAGCTTTAATAAAACAGCGAAATCAAGCAAGAGCAGATAAAGATTGGGCGATGGCTGATGATGCAAGAGATAAGTTAAATGAAATGAAAATTGTTTTAGAAGATAGTGCTGCAGGTACTAGTTGGCGTAAAGCTTAAGCTTAAGCTTAAATTTAGTCATAAAAAAAACCGCATTCTATGCGGTTTTTTTATGACTAAATTATCGATTTAATAATTAGCTATGGTAATTTTCGCATGCTTCTAAAGTATTCTCTATCAAACTGGCAACTGTCATTGGGCCTACGCCACCAGGCACTGGTGTGATAAAACTTGCATTGTTTTGTGCAACATCATATTCAACATCACCCACTAACTTACCTGAATCTAAACGGTTGATACCTACATCTATTACAATCGCACCTTCTTTAATCCAATCACCAGGAATAAATGCCGGTTTACCAACGGCAACAACCACTAAGTCTGCACGACGAACATGTTCTTCAAGATCCTTTGTGAATTTATGACAAACAGTTGTTGTACAACCTGCTAGCAACAATTCTAAAGACATAGGGCGGCCTACTATATTAGATGCACCAACAACAACAGCGTGCATACCTCTATATTTAACACCAGTTGAATCAAGCAAAGTAATAATCCCTTTTGGAGTACAAGGGCGAAGTGCTGGCATACGTTGTGCTAATCTACCTATATTGTATGGATGGAAGCCATCAACATCTTTATGAGGTGTAATGCGTTCAAGTACTTTTTCGGCATTTAATCCTTCAGGTAAAGGTAGCTGAACTAAAATACCATCTACTTCAGGGTCATTATTTAACGAATCAACCAGATCTAAAATTTGCTCTTCAGTTGAATCTACTGGTAGGTCATAAGACTTAGATACAAATCCAACTTCTTCACAGGCTTTGCGTTTTGAACCTACATATACTTGACTGGCAGGATCTAAACCTACAAGTACAACAGCTAAGCCAGGAGCTCGTAAACCATTTTCTACACGCTGTTTTACTTTTGAAGCTACTGCATTTCTAACTTGTTTCGCAATTGCTTTACCATCTATGATGTTTGCCGTCATGGGTGACCTTTAAATTTGGGGTTATAGGACTTTTGATACAGGTTATTTTCTCATGAAACGTGTGATGCGCCAAGTAAGTCTGCTTTAGATAATAAAGATAATGATGTTTTATAATTAAAAGTAGACAAAGATTAATCAAAAAACCTAAAAAACAGTCAGTATGATTTAATTTTAGGCACTTAGAAATATTTATTAAAAAAAGGTTTGACCTGCCTACATCAAATCTCTATTATGCACCCCGTTGCCAACGAGGACTTACTCGAAAGTAACTGAATATTCGGCGATTAGCGCAGTTTGGTAGCGCACTTGGTTTGGGTCCAAGGGGTCGCAGGTTCAAATCCTGCATCGCCGACCACTTTATTTTTATAAATAAAAGTGGTTAAATAAAATAAAATGCGCCCTTAGCTCAGCTGGATAGAGCAACGCCCTTCTAAGGCGTGGGTCGAAGGTTCGAATCCTTCAGGGCGCACCATTTTATTGTGATATTCAAAGATTTAAATTATGGCGGTTGTAGCTCAGTTGGTAGAGCCCTGGATTGTGATTCCGGTGGTCGCGGGTTCGAGCCCCGTCAATCGCCCCAATTTAATTCTAAAAAACATAAATATAGTTCGGCGATTAGCGCAGTTTGGTAGCGCACTTGGTTTGGGTCCAAGGGGTCGCAGGTTCAAATCCTGCATCGCCGACCATTTATGAATATATTCATAAATATAGTTTACATTTGAAAATTTAGTTTCGGCGATTAGCGCAGTTTGGTAGCGCACTTGGTTTGGGTCCAAGGGGTCGCAGGTTCAAATCCTGCATCGCCGACCATCTAAAACACCCCATATTAAAAGAAATAAATACGGCGATTAGCGCAGTTTGGTAGCGCACTTGGTTTGGGTCCAAGGGGTCGCAGGTTCAAATCCTGCATCGCCGACCATTTCTAAAGACTTCTATCTACATATTATCTATATCTAATTAATCATTTTTTCATTCAAGATACTTATTCAATTTGTGCTACACAGCTTATTTATCCTTAGTTTTTATAAAATCACCATTCAAAAATTTTAATTTGTCACTCTTATTTAAAAAATCATATTGGTTACTCGACTATCTGAATATTTACGCTATAATGCCGCGACTAATATTAAATAAAAAACGTCTACGGACGATCAAGCAGTAATTTTTATTGTTTGAAAGGAAGGCGTATTGAACGCCAAAATATATAGATTGAGGTAAATCATGCAAGTTTCTGTTGAGACGACTCAAGGCCTAGAGCGCCGTTTGACTATCACTGTTCCAGCTGTGAACATCGATACTGAAGTAAAAAAACGCTTACAACAATTATCAAAAACTCAACGTATTGATGGTTTCCGCGCAGGTAAAGTTCCAGTTTCTGTAATCAAAAAACGTTACGGTGCAGCTGTACACCAAGAAGTTGCTGGTGAACTTATGCAACGTCATTACATTGATGCTGTTGTTGCTGAGAAATTAAACCCAGCAGGCGCACCTACTTTTGCTCCTAAAGCATTAGAAGCAGGTAAAGACCTAGAATTCGCTGCAACTTTAGAAGTTTACCCTGAAGTTGAATTAAAAGATTTAGAAACTATCAAAGTTGAAAAGCCAGCTGTTACTGTAACTGACGCTGATCTTGAAAACATGTTAGAAACTTTACGTAAGCAACACGCTAACTGGACTGTATCTGAAGATGCTGCGTCAGAAAGCGCTCGTGTTACTATCGATTTCATCGGTAAAGTTGACGGTGAAGAGTTTGAAGGTGGCAAATCTGAAGATTTCCCTCTAGAACTTGGCCAAGGTCGTATGATCCCAGGTTTCGAAGATAACATCATAGGTAAAAAAGCAGGCGAAGAATTAGTTGCTTCTGTAACTTTCCCTGAAGAATACCACGCTGAAAACCTTAAAGGTAAAGACGCTGAGTTCGCAATCACAGTTAAAAAAGTTGAAGTTCAAGAATTACCAGAGCTTAACGACGAATTTGCTGTTGTATTCGGTGTAGCTGAAGGCGGTGTTGACGCACTTAAAGTTGAAGTTAAAAAGAACATGACTCGTGAACTTGACCAAGCTGTTAAAGCGAAAGTTAAAGAGCAAGTAATCGAAGGTCTTTTATCAACTAATGATGTTGAAGTACCAAGCGCTTTAGTTTCTCAAGAAGTTGATACTTTACGTCAGCAAGCTGCACAACGTTTTGGTGGCGACGCTAAAAACATGCCTGAGCTTCCTGCTGAATTATTTAAAGAGCAAGCTGAGAAGCGTGTTAAGACTGGCCTATTATTAGGTGAAGTGATCAAATCAAACGAAATCAAAGTTGATGATTCTAAAGTTGAAGAACTTATCTCAACTATGGCTTCTGCATATGAAGATCCAACTGAAGTTGTTGAGTACTACAAATCTAACGAGCAAATGATGCAGCAAATGCGCAATGTTGCTATGGAAGAGCAAGCTGTAGAGACTCTTTTAGCAAAAGCAACTATCTCAGATGTTGAGACTGCTTTTGATGATATTATGAACCCACAAGCGGCTCAATAATACACCTTTAGCATAAAGTCATTGACTTAAATCTCTGCTAAAGTTTAAATGGCTCGTGTATCTGTGTTATTTCACTTGATACTCGGGCCTTTTTACATTTTAGCCTATAATTTTTCTCCTAATAAAAAGCGAATAAGGAAATTGATTTAAATGTTTAATAATATTACAGCTCCTTCAGACGCATTAGTTCCTATGGTTGTTGAACAGACACCAAAAGGCGAGCGCTCTTATGATATTTATTCTCGATTACTAAAAGAGCGAGTTATATTTCTGACTGGTCAAGTTGAAGATAATATGGCTGACTTAATTGTTGCCCAATTATTATTTTTAGAATCAGAAAATCCAGAAAAGGATATTTTCATCTATATCAATTCGCCAGGTGGTTCAGTGACTGCTGGAATGGCAATTTATGATACGATGAATTTCATCAAACCAAATATTAGTACTGTATGCGTTGGTCAAGCAGCAAGTATGGGGGCTTTTTTATTATCAGGTGGCACAAAAGGTAAGCGTTTTTGTTTACCCAATGCACGCGTGATGATACACCAACCTTTAGGTGGGTTCCAAGGCCAGGCATCTGATTTTGAAATTCATGCTAAAGAAATCCTGTCTATTAAAGATAAGTTAAATAGATTACTTGCAGAACATAGTGGGCAACCATTAGAAGTTGTTGCAAACGATACAGATCGTGATAACTTTATGAGTGCTGAACAAGCTGTTGAATATGGCATCGTTGATGCTGTACTTACACAACGCGATTAGTGCAAAATAAACGAATAATTAAATAAGTGTGCGCATCTAAGATTTTTTTACTAATATTTTAGTATAAAGAGCTTAGTGATGCGCTAGGAAAGAGGTAGCTTAATGTCCGACACTACTGACGGCGATAAGAACAGTAAACTTTTATACTGCTCATTCTGTGGCAAAAGCCAACATGAAGTACGCAAATTAATAGCAGGTCCGTCTGTTTATGTTTGTGATGAGTGTGTAGAGCTATGTAATGATATTATCAGGGAAGAGATACAAGATATTGCTCCTAAGCATATCGCATCTGAAAAGCTGCCTGTGCCAAAAGAGATACGCGCACACCTTGATGACTATGTTATAGGCCAAGAGCATGCTAAGAAAGTATTGTCTGTTGCTGTTTATAACCATTACAAGCGTTTAAAAAATCAATCTACAACAACATCTTCGGTTGAATTAGGTAAAAGTAATATTTTACTTATTGGGCCTACAGGTAGTGGTAAAACTCTATTAGCTGAAACATTAGCTAAATTATTAGATGTACCATTTACAATGGCTGATGCAACAACATTAACTGAAGCTGGTTATGTTGGTGAGGATGTTGAAAACATCATTCAAAAATTACTGCAAAAATGTGATTATGATGTAGATAAAGCACAACGTGGTATCGTTTACGTTGATGAAATTGATAAAATTTCACGTAAATCAGATAATCCATCTATTACCCGTGATGTATCAGGTGAAGGTGTTCAGCAAGCTTTACTTAAACTTATTGAAGGGACTGTTGCATCTGTGCCACCTCAAGGTGGTAGAAAACACCCACAACAAGAGTTTTTACAAGTTGATACTTCTAAAATCTTATTTATTTGTGGCGGCGCATTTGCCGGCTTAGATAAAGTTGTTGAAGCTCGTGGTCATAAAAATACGGGTATTGGTTTTGGTGTAGATGTTAAATCATCAGAGAAAACACAAACGTTAAGTGATAACTTAAAAGATGTGCAACCTGAAGATTTAATCAAATTTGGTTTAATTCCTGAATTTATCGGTCGTTTACCTGTTGTTGCCACTTTAGGTGAGTTAGATCAAGATGCCTTGATCCAAATATTAAACGAACCTAAAAATGCATTAACAAAGCAGTATGATGCCTTGTTCCAAATGGAAGATGTTGGACTTGAATTCCGCGAAGATGCATTAATTGCAATTGCTGAAAAAGCAATGGAAAGAAAGACAGGCGCACGTGGTTTACGTTCGATTGTTGAAGCCGTGTTACTTGATATCATGTATGAATTACCTTCTATGGAAAATGTTAGCAAGGTCGTTATAGATGAAACAGTAATTAAAGGTGAGTCTGATCCTATATTAATTTATGAAAACCCACCTACAGATAAAGCAGTATCTGAATAGCTTAATTTTTAGCTGGTTTAGTATATAAAACAAACAAAAAGGAACCATTCGGTTCCTTTTTTCATAAAATGATTGATCTTTAGTTTAGTTATCCCCATATTCAATTCATGCCCTTTTTTTTTAAATACCAATGCAAATAAATTATAAGTAAAAAAACGTAATTTTTTGTATTGATATCAGCCTCAAGAGAATAATAATGACGCTTGAACGAACTGATTGTGTTGAGATTCCAGTATTAGCCCTAAGAGATGTGGTTGTTTACCCGCATATGGTGATCCCTTTATTTGTTGGACGTGAAAAATCTATCAAATGCTTAGAAGCGGCAATGGACAATGACAAACAAATATTTTTAGTAGCACAAAAAGATGCCAGCATTGATGAACCTGAAGTTGAAGATGTTTATCAGGTTGGTACGATTGCAACGATCCTACAATTATTAAAGCTACCTGATGGTACTGTTAAAGTCTTAGTTGAGGGCACACAGCGTGCTCAAATTACAGAGTTTACTCAAACTGATGAATTTTTCATTGCGAAGTCGCAATATATCGTATCAGAAGAAATTGACGAGCAAGAGCATGATGTATTTATTCGTAGTGCTGTTAGTCAATTTGAAGGCTACGTTAAACTTAATAAGAAAATCCCACCTGAAGTACTGACATCAGTTTCAGGAATAGATGAGCCTGCACGTTTGGCTGATACTATGGCGGCACATATGCCATTAAAAGTAGCTGAAAAACAAAAAGTACTTGAAATTGCTAATGTGACTGAACGCCTAGAGTTTTTAATGGCGCAAATGGAAGGTGAAATTGACTTACTTCAAGTAGAAAAGAAAATTCGCTCTCGTGTTAAAAAGCAAATGGAAAAAAGCCAACGAGAGTACTATTTGAATGAGCAAATGAAAGCGATTCAAAAAGAGTTAGGTGAATTAGATGATGCGCCTGATGAATTTGAAGCATTAGCTAAAAAAATAGATGAAGCAGGTATGCCTCAAGAGGCAACAGACAAAACCAAAGCTGAATTAAACAAGCTTAAAATGATGTCTCCTATGTCTGCAGAAGCCACTGTTGTTCGTTCATACATAGATTGGATGATAGGTGTTCCTTGGAAAAAACGTTCTAAAGTTAAAAAAGATTTAGCCAAAGCGCAAGAAGTACTTGATTCAGATCACCATGGTCTAGAAAAAGTTAAAGAACGCATAATGGAATATCTTGCAGTTCAACAACGTACTAATAAACTTAAAGGTCCTATCTTGTGTTTAGTCGGACCTCCTGGCGTTGGTAAAACGTCGTTAGGTCAATCAATTGCTAAATCAACGGGTCGTCAATATGTACGTATGGCACTTGGTGGTGTAAGAGATGAAGCTGAAATACGTGGTCATAGACGTACTTACATTGGTTCTATGCCAGGTAAGATCATTCAAAAAATGTCAAAAGTAGGTGTTAAAAACCCATTATTCTTATTAGATGAAATTGATAAAATGTCATCTGATATGCGTGGTGACCCATCTTCTGCATTATTAGAAGTATTAGACCCAGAACAAAATACCAGCTTTAACGATCACTACCTAGAAGTAGATTACGATTTATCTGATGTGATGTTTGTAGCAACTTCTAATAGCTTTAATATTCCTGGGCCATTATTGGACCGTATGGAAGTGATTCGTTTATCAGGTTATACCGAAGATGAAAAACTAAACATTGCAACTAAACATTTACTTGTTAAACAAATTAAACGTAATGGCTTAAAGCAAAATGAAATTGAAATTGAAGATAGTGCCATTATCGGCATTATTCGATATTACACACGTGAGGCAGGTGTACGTAATCTAGAGCGTGAAATTTCAAAATTATGTCGTAAAGCAGTAAAAGAAATTTTATTGAATAAAGACATTAAAAAAGTGGTTATTAATCAAGATAACCTTGAAAACTACTTAGGTGTGCAACGCCATGATTATGGTAAAGCGGAAGGTGATGACCGTATTGGCCAAGTGACTGGTTTAGCATGGACTGAAGTAGGCGGTGATTTACTAACAATTGAATGTGCTGCAGTGCCAGGTAAAGGTAAGTTAACTCACACGGGTTCTCTTGGTGATGTTATGCAAGAGTCAATTCAAGCTGCAATGACTGTCGTTCGTAGCCGCAGTGAGAAACTTCGCATTAATGAAGATTTTTATGTGAAACGTGACATTCATGTTCATGTACCTGAAGGCGCAACACCTAAAGATGGGCCGAGTGCCGGTGCTGCTATGGTATGTGCATTAGTATCGAGCCTAACAGGTAACCCTGTGCGCTCTGATGTTGCAATGACAGGTGAAATTACACTACGTGGTGAAGTATTACCTATTGGTGGCTTAAAAGAGAAGTTATTAGCTGCACACCGTGGTGGTATTAAGACTGTTATTATTCCAAATGACAATGCAAGGGACTTAAAAGAGATCCCTGAAAATGTATTGCAAGGCTTATCAATTCACCCAGTTAAGTGGATTGATGAGGTATTAGAGCTGACTTTATTAAACCCAATTGAGAGTTTTTCAGTCGCTTCTAAGTAAATATTAACAAAAATGTTAAAAAAATTGAAAAAAGTGCTGTAAAGGGCTTTTCAAATTAAAAAGGTATGATAAGTTAGGCTCTGGTTTTTAAGTGCAGCCCTTATCCTATAAGGATTTGGCTAACTTACATCAAATTTAACTAAGATGTCGAAAGTCTTGTTTTCGATGATAATAAAAATATAAGGGGATGTTGTTGTGAATAAATCTCAACTAATAGATCAAATGGCTTCAAGTGCTGATATTTCTAAAGCTGCAGCAGGACGTGCACTAGATTCTTTCATCAATTCAGTTTCAGGCGCACTTAAAGAAGGTGATTCTGTTGCATTAGTTGGTTTTGGAACATTTTCTGTTCGTGAACGTGCTGCGCGTACTGGTCGTAATCCACAAACTGGTGCTGCAATTGAAATCGCAGCTGCAACAATTCCAGCTTTTAAAGCTGGTAAATCACTTAAAGATGCCGTTAACGCTTAATTCAACATTTAGTTGATTGTGAAAGTTAGGGATGTTTATTCCGTTAATAGCTTCAAGTAAAAAGGCGCATCTGATAAGATGCGCTTTTTTTACACCAAATTTTTCAAGTTGAATTACCAATCGGTTTCCAAGTCCAATTTAGGCTGATGCTGATTTGTAATTTTACTTGGTACATAAAGAGATAAAATAATGTTAGAAAGAATTAGAGAAGGATCACAAGGTGTAACAGCTAAGATTGTCCTTGGTTTAGTAATATTATCATTTGCCTTAGCGGGTATTGGTAGCTATTTAGGTTCACCGAACGATCAACCTGTTGCGGTTGTAAACGGACAAAAAATTAGTCAAACAACTTTTGCACGTGCTTATGAAAACGAGCGTAGTCGTTTAGAGCAACAATTTGGTGAGTACTTCTCACAAATTTCATCAGATCCAAGTTATATGGCACGTGTTCGTGAAAATGTAATCGAGCGTTTAGTACAACAAGAATTACAAACGCAGCTTGCTAACGAATTAGGTTTACGTGTAAGTGATGAAGCGTTAAAAGAAGAAATTCGTGGTATACCTTCTTTTCAAATTGCAGGTCAGTTTAGTAATGACCGTTATATTCAAGTTATTAGACAAATGAACTACCAACCAGATGCATTTCGTGATTATTTAAGAACAGAAATGACACGTAGCCAACTTGTTTCTGCAGTAGCAGGCACTGACTTTGCATTAAATGGTGAAGTAAGCTTAGCAACGCAACTTGAAGCTCAGGTACGTGATCTAGATTACTTAATTGTTTCTGCCGATAAAGTAAAAGCGGGAATTGAAGTAACAGAGACTGAAATCTCAGATTATTACACATTAAACCAATCGCAGTTTATGTCTCAAGAGCAAGTTTCTGTTGAATATGTTGAATTATCGTCAGATTCAGTCGTATTAGATACACCTATTACAGAACAAGATATTGAATTGGCTTATGAAGAAAATAAAGCTCAGTATGTTGAAGCTGAAAAACGTCGTGTTGCACATATCTTAATTGATAACAGTGAAGACGATGCTGCTGCAAAACTTAAAGCTGAAGCTGTACTTGCTAAATTGAATGCAGGTGAAGATTTTGCAAAATTAGCCGAAACAGAATCTGATGATATTGTAAGCGGTGAGCTTGGTGGTGATTTAGAATGGATTGACCGGGATATGATGGATCCTGCTTTTGAAGATGCGGCATTTGCATTAAAAGCAAAAGGTGATGTGACTGAAATAGTTAAATCTGAATTTGGTTATCATATTATTAAACTAACAGACTTATTAGCGCAACAAATCAAAACATTAGATCAAGTTAAAGAAGAATTAAAAGCGTCATTAGAAAAAGATGCTAAAACAGAGCTTTTCTACGGTAAACAAACAGAACTTGCTGAACTTGCATTTGAAGTTGCCGATTCACTTGAAGATGCTGCTGGTGCAATTGATCATGAAGTAATGTCTACTGCATTATTTAACCGTTTCAATGCGCCTGCTGCGCTAAGTAACCCAGCAGTTGTTAAAGCTGTTTTTTCTGCTGAATTAATCGAAGATGGTGTTAACTCTGAAGTCATTGAGTTAGGTGATGAGCATGTCATAGTTGTTCGTATAAAAGAGCATAAAGCTGCAGCGACTAAGCCAATGACTGAAGTATCAGAGCAAATTAAATCAACATTAGTTAACCAAAAAGCTGCCGAACTGACTAAAGAAAAATCAGATGGTTTGTATGCAAAAGTTCAAGCTGGTTCTACTTTAGCTGATATCTCAACTGAAGCTGAAGCTGAAGTTAAGCAAGTAACAGGTTTAACACGTAGCGATCGTTCAGTATCACCTGAAATTGCACAGTCAGTATTTAAACTCGCACATCCTACAGATACTGCTGTAACTGATTTAGTGTCACTTAATAATGGTGATGTTGCAATCGTTGCATTAACTAAAGTAACAGCAGCTGATGCCGTTACTGTAGAGCCACAAGTTAAGCAAAACTTCGCAACACAACAAATTAATAAAAATTATTTAGTTTTTGTTAATTCATTAAAAGCTGATGCTGAAGTAGTTGCTGCAAACTTAACTGTTGCAGAACAAAACTAAACTTCTAAATTTAATTTAGAATTAGAAAAGGCGCATTTTAATGCGCCTTTCTTGTTTGCGAAATATGCAGAGGGACTAAATGCTATTTTTAAATGAGATACTGCTCTTAGTTTATTCTACCACGTAGTATCATAAATAGAGTTGCGAAAGAGATAGATTAGCAGTTCAATAATCTTTGTGTTGCTTTACATTTATGTTGTTTAAATAGATCTAAAGTTTTACCCGATTCAATCACTTTTCCTTGGTCTAATACTAAGGTTTGATCGCTCATATGTTTAACCAAACTTAAATGATGTGTGATAAGTACATAGCTTAAACCGGTTTCTTGCTGAAGTTTCAGCAATAAATTAACTGTTTGCGCCCTTACAGAGGGATCTAAAGAAGATAAAGCTTCATCTAATACTAAAACCTTAGGTTCTAAAATTAAAGCGCGAGCGAGAGCGACACGTTGTAGTTGTCCGCCTGAAAACATATGGGGGTAATAATGTTGGTGCTCAGCTAATAAACCTACTTTTAATAAAATTTTATTAATTGTGTCTTTACATTGTAAATCATCAAAATCAGTATTCATCAAAAGAATTTCTTTTAATGTCTTACCTATTGTGATCCCTGGGTTAAGTGATTTAGATGCGTCTTGAAATATTAATCTGATATCACGACAACTGGTTTTTCTTTTACCGTCATCTTCAATAATATTACCTTCAAGTAAAATTTGACCTTTTTGGCTTATTTCAGCGCCTGCTAATATTTTAGCTAAAGTGCTTTTACCTGAACCCGTTTCGCCAATAATCGCAATTGTCTCACCTTTTGATAGGCAAAATGAGATGTTATCCAAAACTTGGAATTTTTTACGTAAAAAATATTTGTCTCGCACTTTAAATGTTTTTGATAATGCTTGAACTTTTAAGATTGGCTGCATTTTAAATTCCTTTTAGTTTTTTCTGCGGTCATTAAAGGAAAGTGGCATGCAAAGCTATGCTCTTGCTGAGAATTAAGTTTTGGTGTTTTTACACAATCTTTTTGAGCTTGAGGGCAGCGAGGGCCTAAACGACAGCCAATAGGCAAATGCTGTAATGTCGGGATTGTGCCTTTCAAAGCGTAAATCTCATGCTTGTGCTCTAAGCCTTTATTATAATCGGGTAAACTTTTTAATAAGGCACTAGTATAAGGATGATAAGGGGTTTTATATAAGATCTTAGTTGGTCCCGCTTCAACCATTTGACCGCAATACAGTACATGTAAGCCATGAGTCCAGCTCGATAGTTCTTCAAGTTCATGGCTGATCATCAATATAGACATGTTTTTTAATAAATTAAGACTTTTTAATAATCTGAACACTTGTGCTCGAGTCGTACTTTCAAGTGCAGTTGTTGGTTCATCTGCAATAAGTAATTTTGGTGAGCGGGCAATCGCCATAGCGATCATAACTTTTTGACAAATCCCATCAGATAATTCGTGTGGATAGCTGCTCAATACTTTCGTATGATCCCTAATACCCACTTTATGCAATAAAGCGATTGCACGTTCATTTCTTTGTTTATTTTTTTGCCAGAAGTATCCTTTTAGGCCTTTATCTGGAATGCTCTCAGCGATTTGATCTGCTATTTTTGCGGTAGGGTCGAGACAACTGCTAGGATCTTGATAAATCATGGCAATTTCTTGGCCAATGAGTTTTCTACGCTTTTCAGGAGAAAGCCGCATTAAGTCGATACCTTGCCAATGCATTCTATCAGCAGTGATACGCCATCGAGAATTTAATACACCAACAATTGCTTTAGCTATGAGACTTTTACCTGAGCCTGATTCGCCTACAAGCGCATGTACTTCACCTTCTTTTAAGCTCAGGCTAATTTTGTCTACAGCGCGAATAATGCCATCAGGTGTTTCTAACTCGATAGTGAGATTGCGAATATCTAATAATTGCATTGTATTTTACTCCAATAGAGCAAGACATTACTGTTTTGTTTTACTAGGGCTTTAATTAAATAATTCAAGTTAAACAACCCCCATTATATCGCTTTACGTTTTTTGAGTGCACTTCTGAGTCCATCACCAACGAGGTTAGTGGCAAGTACTGCGAAAAATAATAAAATACCCGGCAGTGCAACAGTCCAAGGCGCTAAATAAATAAAGGCTAAATTTTCAGATAAAATAGCACCCCATTCAGCGGTTGGTGGTTGTGCGCCAAGCTTTAAAAACCCTAAAGCAGAAATATCTAAAATAGCTGTTGAAAGTGACATAGTAAAAATTACCACGATATGCTCATAAATATTAGGGAAAATACCACGACTCAAAATATGCCAGCTGTTTGCGCCATCTAACCATTGCGCAACAATATAATCTTTAGATAACTCTTGCACCACTAGGTTTCTAACAGAATGAATATACTGAGGCAATAAAGCTAAAATAATTGCCCACACCGTATTTAATAAACCAGGGCCTAATAATGCAATTATAATGATAGCTAATAACAGAGAAGGAATAGACAAAGTCACGTCGAGTAAGTGATTTAAAACACTAGAGCGCACGCCTTTACTCATGCCTGCAAAAACACCTAATACAACGCCAAGTAAAGTAGTTATTAAAGCCGTTAAAATTGCCAAACCAAATGTATAAGTTGTGCCATTTATCAAGCGCGATAAAATATCTCTGCCTAGGTCGTCTGTGCCTAAAATAAATCTGACATCTCCAGCATCATTCCAAGATGGTGGTAATAATAAGGCATCGCTATGTTGCTGATTAACACCATAAGGCGCAATAACAGGGGCTAAAGTTGCCAGTATTGTTAAAGCAATAAATAACCATAACCCAACTAAAGCAACATGATTTTCTTTAAAGTGACGCCAAAGTTGGCGTAATGGCGATTTATTAAGATCTTCAGAACTAATATCTGTATTTATATTAAATTTTGCCATGAGTTTGGTTCCGGCTAATAGGGTCAAACAAAGAATGCATTAAATCGGCTGTAACCGTCGCTAAAATGATAAATGTAGAAACGGCTAATAACCCGCCCTGAATAGCTGGAAAGTCTCTTTGGTAAATACTATCAATTAACCAACGACCAATACCTGGCCAAGAAAAGATAACTTCGGTGATCATGGCTAAAGTGATCAACGTACTAAACTGTAAACCAATTTGTTTAATTACGGGTAAAAGCGCATTTCTAAGTGCGTGTCGAAAGATAAGCTGGCTTCTACTTAAACCTTTAGCTCTCGCAGTTTTTATATAGTTTTTCTCAAGTACTTCAAGCATAGAGTCTCGGGTAAAACGAATAAGTACCATTGTAGGGTAAGTAGATAAAACAATTGTTGGTAATAACAAATGTTTAATCGCATCTATAAATGCATTAAATTTATAACTCACATCGCTCAATAATATATCTATTAAAATAAAGCCTGTCACATCAGGTATTTCATATAATAAGCTCACTCTTCCAGACATAGGCAGTAAGCCTAACTGCAAACAAAAAAACATGATCATGAGCAAAGCGAGCCAAAAAACGGGTGTTGAATATCCTAATAAAGTAAGGGTATTAATGATTTTATCAGGCCACTTTTTGTAATACGCAGCTGAAATGATGCCAGCTGGAATACCAAATACAATTGATGCTAATAGCGCATATAAAGCTAATTCTAATGTTGCAGGGAATAATGCAACAATATGATCAAAAATAGGCTCTTGTGATGCAAACGATATGCCCCAATCTCCTTGACTAACTCGTGTTATAAAAGAAATAAATTGTGTTGGAATACTCTGATCTAATTTATATTTCTCAGACAAGGCATCTGATTCATGAAATGAAATATTTTGAATTCCGCTTAAATTACTTAAAGGATCGCCTGGGAACAAAAAACTTAAAGAAAATGTGAAAATGGATAAAAGTAACAGCATAAAAGAGAGTAAAATTATACGGCGAAATACATATTCTAAAGCCATTATAGTTTCCTTGCCTTAGCCAGTGATACTCCACCAAAAGACTTGATTTCTATATTTTCAACACTGGTAGAGCTCGCTTGAAAGCGCATTCCTTGTGCTATGGGTAAAAGAGGTAACTCTTGAATAACCATTTGTTGTGCTTGAAAGTAAAACTCTTTTCTTTTCTCAATTTCGATTGTATCTAATGCTTTTGATAGCAATAAATCAAACTCAGGATCACACCAATTGGCTGCATTTTTACCATTAAGTGCTGCGGCGCAACTCAATAGTGGGCTAAAAAAATTGTCAGGATCGGGTGTATCTGCTGACCAACCTAGAAGTACTGTATCGTGAGCATGCTCTTCAAGTTTTTTTATAAAGGTATTCCATTCATATTCAACAATATTAACCGTAATGCCTATTTTCTTTAAATCACTTTGTATTAACTCAGCCATTTTTCGTGCATTAGGATTGTATATTCTGGCTACTGGCATCGCCCATAAGTCCATTTTGAACCCTTCAGCTATACCGGCTTGTTGTAATAGGCGTTTGGCTAGTTCTGGATTGTAGTTTGGCATATTGACTTGGGCTTGATACGCCCATGAATCGTTTGGCAAAATAGACTCTAATCGTTTGCCATTATCTAGATATACAGCATGCATTATTTTTTCAATGTCGACAGCATGAGCAAGCGCTCTTCGTACTCGACTATCATCGAATGGGGCTTTTTGTGTATTGAAAGCCCAAAAGCCAATATTTAAATTAGTTTCTTTTTGTACTTTGATATCGTTTCTGCTGGCTAAAATAGAAAGCTGAGATGAGTTTGGATGGGGTGTGACATCACACTCATTTGTTAACATTTTTGCAATTCGTGTCGTACTATTTGGTGTAATATCATAAACCAACTGTTCTAATTCAACTGGGTGTTTCCAATACGATTTATGTTTATAGTAACGAATTAATATATCGCGTTTATAATCCTTAAATTTATAAGGACCAGTACCCACCGGAAAGTTATCTAAATTATCTAGTGTTTCATTAATTTCTAAATTCTTCGCATATTCTGCTGATAAGATCACAGAAAAGTCCGTGGCAATATTAGCTAAAAAACTGCTCTGTGCATCAAATAGTTCAAATGAAACACGATAATCAGACTCTTTGATTATGGACTTAATCAATTGATCTAAACCGATGCTTTGAAAGTAAGGATATTGCCCGCCGCCAACAAAGTGGTATGGATTATAGGCATCAAATAAGCGACTAAAAGTAAATACAACATCATCGGCATTAAAGTTTCTAGTGGGAGTAAAATAATCTGTTTGATGAAATTGCACATCTTGTCGTAATTCAAATGTGATCTTTTTTCTATCTTTTGAAATTACCCAAGACTTAGCAAGTTCAGGTAAAAACTCGCCTGTATTAGCGTCAATACTGATCAAACGGTTATATAACTGGTTTGATGTTAAATCTATTGTAGATCCTAAAGTAGTGATCTGTGGATTAAAGCTAACAGGGTTAGCTTCGGCACAGTATATTAACCCATGGCTATTTTGATTTTTAAGGGCGTGTTCAGAACAGCCTGTAAGCATAATAATGACTATGCTAAAGATGAATTTACTCACTCATCATGCCTCTTTATTTTTGTGTTTATTGAGCATTTTCTAATAAATTGTACTTTTTTAGATATCCTCTAAGCTGATGATACGTTAAACCTAGCATTTCTGCAGTCTTCTTTTGATTAAATTGACTATTTTTAAGTGCATTTTTAATCAAATCTATTTCAAATTGATTTGATAATGTCTTTAAATCACATGGAAAGTTATTTGTATTAATGTCAGGCACAGTATTAACAGCTGGTTTATGGGAAACTTCAGGGGTAACTGAATCAATATTAACAACGCGATCTTGTGTTTTTACTCGATTAACAGGGCGATATGGGCTTTTAAAAGGGTCAAGAATAATATTATGAACAGGGATGTGTGCATTAGCGCTGCGATAGACACTTCTTTCAACTGTATTTTTGAGCTCACGGATATTACCGGGCCATGGATAATCTAATAATGTTTCTTGTGCTGCGCGGGTAAAGCCACTAAATAATTCCCACTCTAGATCACGTGCCATATTTATGGCAAAGTTCTCGGCTAGCAGTAAAATATCATCTTTACGTTCGCGCAGGGGAGGGAGTGTTATGACATCAAAAGCTAATCTATCAAGTAAATCACTTCTAAATTCACCTTTTTCGGCTAATGTCGGTAAATCTTCATTTGTAGCACAAATTAAACGGGTATCTACTTTTACGGTGCTTTTACCACCAACACGTTCAAATTCACCATATTCGATCACACGAAGCAGCTTTTCTTGCACTAAACCAGAGGTATTGGCTAATTCATCTAAAAATAAGCTACCGCCATCAGCACGTTCAAATCGACCTTCATGTCTTTTACTGGCACCGGTAAAAGCGCCTGACTCATGGCCAAAAAGTTCACTTTCAAGTAAATTTTCACTTAAAGCTGCACAATTCAGTTTAACGTAACTCTGATCCCAACGTTTAGATAAGTAGTGCAAACGAGCTGCTATCAGTTCTTTACCCGTACCGCGTTCACCAATAATCATCACAGGTTTATGTAATGAGGCTACTTGTGAAACATGTTCAAGTACTTCTAAAAAACTATTAGATTGTCCAAGTAAATTATCTTGTTGTCGAAACCGGCTCATCTATGATCCTAAAATTTAGTCATTTACACTATTTAGTAGTGTATTTTAAATAATGGAGTAACAACAGTTATTTCTTAAAGTAATTATTAATTCCATTAAAACAATGTGTTATATTAATTTTTAAAGTTGGCAAGTATCTTGATACGTTAAGTTAGAAGCAAACTAAGTTAGATAAATACGATAATCAATTAGAGGTATATAATATGGGTATTTTTTCACGTTTTACAGATATCGTTAATTCTAATATTAACGCAATTTTAGATAAGGCCGAAGATCCAGAAAAAATGGTACGCCTTATCATCCAAGAGATGGAAGATACGTTAGTTGAAGTGCGTTCAACTTCAGCTAAAACAATTGCAGAAAAAAAAGAGCTTTCACGTCGCGTTGAAAGGTTAAATGCACAAGCAGATGAGTGGCAAACTAAAGCTGAGCTCGCTTTATCTAAAGATCGTGAAGATTTAGCAAGAGCTGCACTTGTTGAAAAGAAAAAGGCGACAGAAACTGCAACTGCTGCTGAAAATGAACTAAATCATGTGGAAGAGCATATTGGCAAACTACAAGCTGAAGTGACAACTTTGCAAGAAAAACTGGCAGATGCAAAAGCAAGACAAAAAGCGATTGTATTACGTCAACGCTCTGCAGAATCACGCCTTGAAGTTAAACGTACTTTAGATAGCTCTAAGGTTGATGATGCATTAAGCCGTTTTGACCGATTTGAAACTAAAATTGATGGTTTAGAGTCTCAAATTGAAGCATATGATTTAGGTAAAAAATCATTATCGGATGAGATCGCCTCATTACAACAAGAAGATAAAGTGGACGATGAGCTTGCTGCACTTAAAAAGAAAATGTCAGGTAAATCTGACAAGTAAGCAAAGTTGGTTAAAACAAGTACCAAAATTGATTTAATAAATAATAACCAAGGTTAGTTTTGGTACTAAAATCAAGGGATATAGGAGAGTAATATGAATGGTTTTGAAGCAGTAATCGCACCATTAATGGTTTTCATGATTTTTATTGCACCATTATGGCTTATTTTACATTACAGAAGTAAAAAACAAGTTAGCCAAGGTTTAAGTGAACATGAACATCGTCAACTAATTGAATTATCGAATAAAGCGGAAAAAATGGCTGAAAGGGTACAAACTCTTGAGTCCATTTTAGATGCGGAGGCACCACAATGGAGGAGTAAAGTATGAGTAAATTAAAGCGTGAACTTTATCGAGATCCAAGTCGTGGCAAAATTGCAGGTGTGTGTGCAGGTTTAAGTGATTATTTTAATATGGAGTTATGGTTAGTTCGTATTATCTTTATTTCAGCTGTTTTATTAACAGGCGGACCATTTTTTATAGTCGCTTATATTGCTTGTTGGTTTATTTTAGATAAAAAAGAGCTGTCAGCGGATGAGATTTTAAAAACGAGCGACAAGGAAGAGCGTCCTGTTGAAGTTAAATTTAAAGTTTGGCAGGCCGGTGAGCCACCAAGACGTGCGTTACAAGATTTAAAAGAGCAACTTTCTCGAGTGGATAGCAGAATTCAAACAATGGAAAAATATGTTACTTCACCAGAATTTACGGTAAGTCATGAAATTAATAAACTTTAAGGAATTTAATGCCATCAGGCGTATAGATACCCAAACCATACTATAAAATGGCTTGGGTATTTTAGTTAATGGCATTGGCTATTTATGTTAGATAAATTAATTAATACAGTTAGTTCTTCAATCAATTCACAACTTAATTCTAATAGTGCTAAAAAGCTGAAACATCAAGCGCATCAAATGTTGCATCGTAGTTTAGATCAGCATATTACGTTAGCTGTCACAGGTTTCAGTCGAAGTGGTAAAACAGCATTTATAACGGCTTTGGTAGAGCAACTTACTATGAAGGCGAGTAAAGAAAATTTACCTTTTTTTGAAGTTGTTCAGAGTGAAAGGCTGATCGCAGCGAAATCAGTACCGCAAGACGCATTAGCGCTACCTACATTTCCTTATCAAAATGCATTTGCATCCATTAAAGATGAGCAACCAAATTGGCCTGAATCAACACAAAGAATAAATACCCTAAGGTTAGCGCTAAAATATCAGCCAAATTCAGGTATCCGTGGTCAAATTAGTGATTCATCAACGCTTATTATTGATTTAATTGACTACCCAGGTGAGTGGTTGATGGATTTACCTATGTTATCCCTCAATTTTGAGCAGTGGAGTAGTCAGCAGTTAGCACTTTTACAGCAAAATCCTAGAGCACAATATGCAAGTGAATTACAAGAACAACTAGCGTCATTAGATTTAAATGCACCCGTTGATGAATCTAAATTAGCACAAATTGCATTAATGTATAAAATGCTGTTAAAACGCTTTAAAAAAGACGCAAAATTGACAATATTACAGCCTGGTCGTATGTTGATCCCAGGTGACTTAGATGGCGCTCCCTTATTAATGTTTTTCCCTGTAAATATTAATAATGAAACTGCCGTTGTTGAAGGTTCAAATTTAGCGCATCTGAAAAAACGTTATCAGGCGTATATTAAAGAAGTTGTTACACCTTTTTACCAAAATTATTTTTGTCGATTTGATCGTCAAATCATATTAGTTGATTTATTAACAGCGTTAACGCAAGGCTCAGAGGTATTAGCAGAGCAAGGTAGGGCGATTGAGCAACTGCTTGAACATTTTAATTATGGTCAATCGAGTTTTATAAAACGATTGTTTTCACCAAAAATAGATAAACTTTTATTTGCTGCAAATAAATCAGATCATTTAAGTTCAGAGCATCACAAAGACTTGGCAATATTATTAAATAGTCTTGTGCAACAAGCTCAAAATGAGCTTAAATTTAACGGTGTTGAAGTTGAAACTATGGCTATGTCATCAATTTGTGCAACAAAATCGGTAGAAGTTAAAGATAAGAATAATGTAGTTATAAAGTGTATTTATGGTAAAGAAATGCAAAGCGGTCAATGGATGACCTATTTACCCGCACAACCACCAATGAGAGCGCTTAGCCAACACGAATGGCCAAAACATGGGTTTTCATTTCCAGAATTTTATCCTCAATTAACACCCGATAATAATTTAAGGCATGTGCGCTTAGATCATGTATGTGAATTTTTATTAGGTGACAAATTAAAGTAAAACCCCTCATTATTTTGAGGTAAATGAATTAATTAAAGGAACACTCGGTGAATTCAAATAAAACAGACTACCAACAAGGTCGGGTAATTGAAACTTTAGCACAAGATGATGTTGCGCAGTTACTTGAGTCAGCAGATACATTACAAACAGGCGCTAAGATTGATGATGATACTGAACATTTCAACGAAAGCGATCTATATGATATAGAAAGTGAGCCTAGTGATGAGAATGCACCAAATATGGAAAGTGTATATAAAAATAAACCAAGTTCATTGCTTAAAAAAACATTTGTATTGAGCTTAGTAACTTTAATTATTGCAGAGCTTGGTTTAACCGTATACCAAAGCTTTAACAGCTCACTTATATTAGGTTGTTTATATAGTGCACTAATTGTAAGCGCGTTAGGTTTGATTTCTAAAGTATTTATACAAGAATATCTACAACTTAAAAGGTTAAAGTCAAATCAATTACAGCGTACTGATGCCAATAGGCTACTTCACTCACAACAAATAGGTGAGGCAATAAGTTGGCTTAATAAATTAAATCAACACCAAGAAATACCAGGATTTATTGAATTTAAAAATACGCTTGAGCCGCATCATACCGACAAAGAAGTGATGACGCTTTATAGTAATACTGTATTAACTAAACAAGACGAAAATGCACAAAAGTTGATAAATAAATACGCATTAGAATCAGGCTTAATGGTCGCGTTAAGCCCAATTGCATTAGTAGATATGGCTGCTGTTTTATGGCGTGGTACGAAATTGATTGAAAGTATAGCAAAAGTATATGGCATTCCTTTGGGATATCTGAGTCGTATAAGACTTTATCGTTTATTAGCTAAGCAAATGTTATTTGCCGGTAGTGCAGAATTGGTTTCAGACTTAGCAACAACAGCATTGGGTGCTGAAGTGGCAGGGAAAATATCTGCAAGAGCAGGCCAAGGAATAAGCGCTGGTATTTTCACAACTCGAATTGGCTATAAGGCTATGGAATTAAGTCGACCAGTACCTTTTTTAGAAAATAAAAGAAAGCTGTTAGCAAACTCGATGTCAATATTAGTTAAAGGGATAAGTAAAAGAGATTAGTGAAAAATTTAATTAATATTGTGACAATTTTAATAGATTAGATAACATCTCCTTATATTAGGAACGGGACTTGACTTTTTTGTATTATAAAGTTTACAGTTGGAGTCTCTGTATGGTCTGTTTTTACTGGTTGTAATCTTTACTCTCCTTTAATGTATTTAATTCGTTACAAGTCGGGGTGTTTTTCGCTTTTCAAATTAACTCTTGGGGGTTAATAATTCCTTAGCTTTAAAATAATATGTTCTTAACAAGTTGGGGTGCATTTTTATAATCAGCACTGCCAAAAAAGAATTATTAAAAAGGCTGAACATGTCTAAAGTAAGTCAGTATATTTCCAAAGAGCCAGATGAAAATGGTTTTATAAATTGGAGCGATGAAGAAAATGCAATTTGGTCAGAATTGATCACGCGTCAATTAAAGTGCATTGAAGGTAAAGCCTGTGATGAATATATGGCTGGGTTGAAACTTCTAAATTTGCCAACAGATAAAATTCCACAATTAGAAGATGTAAGCAAGGTTTTACGCGAATCTACCGGTTGGCAATGTGAACCTGTTCCTGCATTAATCAGTTTCGATAAGTTTTTTGAATTGCTTGCAAACAAAAAATTTCCTGTCGCTACTTTTATCCGTAGTCGAGAAGAATTTGATTATTTAAAAGAACCCGATATTTTTCATGAAATATTCGGTCACTGTGGCATGCTGACAAATAAATCGTTTGCAGATTTTACACATAAATATGGTCAAATTGGCTTACAAGCAAATAAAAAAGACCGTGTTTATTTAGCGCGTCTATACTGGTTCACCATTGAATTCGGTTTAATGATGGTTAACGATCAAATCCGTATTTATGGCGGTGGTGTGTTATCAAGTCCAGGAGAAACACAATATGTTTACTCTGGTGAAGCTAAAATTGTGCCATTAGAGGTTGTTAACGTATTACGTACACCATACCGCATTGATATTATGCAACCTATTTACCACACTATAAACTCGATTGATGACCTATTTGATATATCAAATATGGATTTAATGTCATTAGTTGAAAAAGCAAAAGCATTAGGGCTACATAAGCCATTATTTGAACCAAAAGAAAAACTAGCAAGTTAAAGGATAAAGAATGTCTGATTTAAGTGCACAAAAATGTGAAGCGTGTCGTGCTGATGCACCTCAAGTTTCAGATGAAGAATTAGCAACATTAATCAAAATGATCCCTGATTGGGTACCTGTTGTAAAAGATGGTGTAATGCAACTTGAACGTGAGTTTAAATTTAAAAACTTCAAGCTAGCACTCGCATTCACTAATAAAGTAGCGGAACTTGCGGAAGAAGAGTTTCACCACCCAGGTATTTTAACTGAATGGGGCAAAGTAACAGTTACATATTGGACTCATGCTATTAATGGTCTACACAAAAATGACTTTATTTGTGCTGCAAAAACTGATGCTTTATTAGAAGACTAAGTAGTTAATACTTAAAATTTAGTGATAGATAAAAGGCTCCTTATGGGGTCTTTTTTGTTTATGAATTTACACGTTGTCACACTCTGCTTACAGCCACATTTAACTAATAATGTAAACAGATGTGTCTTACTATGGTAATTGGAAGAGTGCATCATTATGATGAATTGTTAAAGAAATGTATTCATAAATAAAAACGCCATGGGAATCGCAATGAAAAATATAATAACAGGTGCATTATGCACATCTTTATTATTTGTAGCTGCTTGTAATGAAACAAGCACTTCAACAAAAACAGTTAAAGCAGCGCCAACAGAAATAAAAAAAACGGCTTTAGCTTCTGGTATTGAAAAAGCAAATATGGACACAAGTGTCCGTGCACAAGATAACTTTTATCAGCATATTAATGGTAGCTGGCTAAAAAATACTGAAATTCCAGGTGACAAGACTGCAATCGGATCTTTTTATGATTTACGTGATAAAGCAGATAATGATGTAAAAGCTATTATTGAAGAATTAGCAGCAACAAAAGATCTAAAGTTTGGTACTGATGAGCAAAAAGTAGCTGATTTATTCCGTTCTTACATGGATACTGAGGCAAGAAATGCTGCTGGCATTGAACCAGTTAAAGCCATTTTAGATCAAATTACAAATCTAAAAGACAAAAATGCATTGGCAACATTCTTTGGTGAAACACAAAAGATAGGTATTAATAATCCATTAGCATTTTATATTAGTGTTGATGCAAAAGACTCAAGTCGTTATGCAACACATATCTGGCAAAATGGTTTAGGTTTACCGGATAAAGATTATTACTTTAATGAAACCGAACGCTACGCGAAATTACGTGAAGGTTATGTTGATCATATTGAAAAAATGTTTGCGTTAGCTGGGTTAAAAGACGGTGCAGCTGCAGCAAAAGCCATTATGGCGCTTGAAACCAAATTAGCTGATTTTCATTGGACACGTGTTCAAACCCGTGACAGCGAAAAACGCTATAATAAATTTGAAACAGCAAATTTAAATACGATCACAGATAAATTTAACTGGGATCTTTACTTAGAAGCGCAAGGCGTTGCAGCACAAAAAGATATTATTATCAATCAACCTGATTTTGTGAAAGGTTTTGGTGACATATTTGCTGATACCAGTATTGCTGATTGGCAAGCATATTTAACTTTCCATGCATTAAGTGCAGGATCGGGCTATTTAACTGCTGACTTAGATAATGAAAACTTTGACTTCTTTTCTAAGCAATTGAGCGGTCGCAAAGAGCAGCGCCCACAATGGAAACGTGGTGTAAGTGTGGTAAATAGCAATTTAGGTGAAGTGATTGGTAAAGTATATGTTGGGCGTCACTTTACTGCTGAAGCTAAGTCTCGTATGAGCACGTTAGTTGAAAACTTACGTTCTTCTTATGGTGAAAGTATCACTGATTTAGAATGGATGTCTGAAGATACTAAAAAGTCAGCACATGTTAAATTAGCCGCTTTCACACCAAAAATTGGTTACCCAGATAAGTGGGAAGATTATTCAGAGCTTGAAATTAAAGCTGACGATCTTGTTGGCAATATTATGCGCTCAGCAAAATTAGGTCATAAAAAACAATTAGAAAAATTAGGTGGACCTATTCGTAAATGGGAGTGGGGCATGACTCCGCAAACAGTGAATGCTTACTATAACCCTACAGTCAATGAGATCGTATTCCCTGCTGCAATCTTACAACCTCCATTCTTTAATATGGCCGCAGATGATGCAGTTAACTATGGCGGTATTGGTGCGGTAATTGGTCACGAAATGGGTCACGGGTTTGATGATCAAGGCAGTAAATATGATGCAGAGGGTAATTTACGTAACTGGTGGTCTGAGCAAGATTTAGCTGAGTTTGCTAAACGTACTAAGTCTTTAGTTGATCAATATAGTAAGTATCATGTATTTGAAGACTTAACAGTTAATGGTGAATTAACATTAGGTGAGAACATCGGTGATTTATCTGGTGTGACTATCGCATACAAAGCTTATAAAGCATCTTTAAATGGTCAAGAAGCACCGGTAATTGATGGTTTAACGGGCGATCAAAGATTCTTTATGGGTTATGCGCAAATTTGGCGTTCAAAAATTGTAGAAGCGTCAATGCGTAATCGCGTAGCAACTGACCCGCATTCACCAGGTGAGTTTAGAGCGCTTGGTTCACTTTCTAATATGAATGAATTCTATGAAGCATTTGATATCAAGAAAGGCGATGCTATGTATATCGCACCTGAGAAACGCGTGAAAATTTGGTAATAAACCTACCGAGTAGTTTTATTTAAACTACTCTGTGGCAAAAACAATAATGGAAAAGGAAGCGTATGCTTCCTTTTTTACTCGTTAAATGAGATAAATAAAGAGTGTCATTCCCAAAGTGTTTTATCGGGAATCTAACAGATAAAAATCATTTTTTAAGTGATTTAACCATTACGTAAAGATAATAAAGCTTTTAAATCGATAGGTTTACTTTTATCTTCATTATAGAGTTTAAAGCCTTCTTCCTTCTTGTCTATTGCGATAATAGACATACGATCCGCTAACTCATTGCCTTCAACGCCAACGTGACCATTTACATGTAAAATCTGTACTTTACTTTTAATCGCACTGTATAAAGCAAACATTTGTTTAATAAGTTCAAGGTTTTTGATTTCACCAGATGGTTTTTTCCAACCTTTTTTCTGCCAGCCAGCTGCCCATTGTGTAATGCATTGAATTGAATACTTTGAATCACAAAAAATAGCGATGCTTTTACCTTGTTTGCTTTCATGATCGGCTATACGCATTGCGTAATGTAGCGCATTTAATTCAGCTGTATTATTAGTCCCATATGAATTAAATAAACCGTACCAAAGTTCATCTATTTTTTCATCGCGATATACCGCTATGCCGGAGCCTGCTTTACCAGGGTTTGGCTCACAGCCACCATCGGTATATATTTTAGTATTGATATCCATAGCATCAATTTCTTTGGCTGTGTATGTTTTAACGCCATTTGCATTACTACGTTTCTTTGTGCCACTTGCAGTGGTGCCACTGGCACTTTTAGCTGTACTATTACTAGATGAAGAACCTGAAAAAGCCTCTTGAGCTTCATCTAAAGTGGGGAAAGATTTGTATTGTGCACCAGAGAACTTTTCAATTTGTTGCTTACACGTGGCCCAATCATTAAAAATACCGGTTTTTCTACCTTGCCATACTACATAAAATTTCTTTGCCACGAATTTGATACCTTAGGGATATGTTTTACATTAATGTCTTAGGTATTTTGTCTTAAAAAGCGAAGTTGTCAAAGCTGTATTTAGTGTTTTTTAGCATTCTCTATATTTTTAGTGATTTGAGTTACTTGTTGCTCTTTCTTTAAGCTACAAGCGCGCATTTGTTTAATTGTGCCGGCTTTACAATTACTGGCGAGTTCTTTTTGAGCTTCAACTGCTCTTATTATCCAAAAAGGATCTTGAGCACATGCAGTTAATTGAATGCTCAATATAATTAGGCTAAATAACTTAATTGAATTTTTCATTTTACCTTTTCTCCTTTAAGGTTTGTAAGTCTACCGATTCCGATAATAAAGTGACCACTCAGAAGCTCCTTTTAGGCGGGTTTCAAAGCGCTTTGAATTCCCGCTGAGTAATCAATTAATTAACGAGATGGTATAAGTATAAGTAAAAAAGGTGAATAATAGTGTTGGATTTTGTTGGGAATTGTAATTTTTTCCAAAAAAGAATCTTTTAATATCTAACTGTAATATTTCTGTCATAAACCTTTGGTTAAATGCGCTGGTCATAAAAATTTAATCAAATCGTCATAATTGGGGCGGTTGAAAACAGGTGTAGTATGAGTAGTAAAACTGAACAATTGACAGATGTATCTATGAGTAAAAAGATTTTTAATTGGGCTGCAGTTGCATTTTTTGTGTATATGGTGCTTGTTGCCGTAGGGACTGTAAGCAGTGGTTTTAAATTATTCTCTGGTGGTACTGAAGGTGCCAAAGAAATATTTGAATTTGCAACGAACCCTTTTATTGCATTGTTATTAGGTGCGTTAGCGACTGCACTTGTGCAATCATCATCAACAGTTACATCAGTGATTGTTGGCTTAGTTGCAGGTGGTTTACCAATTAGCATTGCAATTCCTATGGTAATGGGTGCAAATATTGGTACAACCATTACGAATACAATTGTAAGCATAGGTCATGTACGTGATAAAGAAGAATTTAAACGTGCTTTTAGTGCTGCAACCGTTCATGATTTCTTTAACTTACTAGCTGTGGCCATCTTCTTACCATTAGAAATTGCATTTGGTTTCTTACAAAATGTCGCTCAGTATTTATCTCACTTCTTTGTAGGTGATACTGATATGTCGATAAAAAGCTTTAACTTTATTAAACCTTTAACAAAACCGACAGTTTCTTTTATTAAAGATACATTAGATTTTATTCCTGGTTCTAACTTAGGTTTAGCTATGGTTGTTGTGGGTATTTTTATTATTCTTGTATCTGTAACGTCACTCGGAAAAGTATTACGTAAAGTAATGGTAGGGCGTGCTAAAACAATTTTGCACAATGCAATCGGTCGTGGTCCAGTTGCAGGTATCACGTCAGGTACTGCGGTAACGATTATGGTGCAATCATCATCAACAACAACGAGCTTGATGATCCCATTAGCGGGTAGCGGTGTATTTACGACAAAACAAATTTACCCATTTACATTAGGTGCTAACATTGGCACAACAATCACAGCATTACTTGCGGCAACATCGATATCAGGCGCTGCAAGTGAAGTGGCACTGACTATCGCTTTGGTTCACTTACTGTTTAATGTATTTGCAGTTGCATTAATTTATGGCTTACCTTTCTTACGTGATTTACCAATTAAAGCAGCTGAAAAACTGGCTGTCGTAGGAACTGAAAATAAGTTATTAGCTTTACTTTATGTGGCAGGTAGCTTCTTTATTATCCCTGGTTTGATGGTGTTTTTAGTTAAATAACGATTAAATACATTAAAAAAGGCGCTGTTATTAATTTAACAGCGCCTTTTTGTTTTATACAAATGGATGAAACTATTTTTGTTCGTACATTAAATAATAGCTTTGTTCCATACCGAGAGCTTTATAAGTATTTTGTGCTGAAGTATTTTCTTTTTCTACATAAAGCCTAAAGCTTGCAGCACCACCTTGCTCGTGTGCTAAATCTTTTACTGCTTGGTATAGTTTAGTATAAATGCCTTGGCGTCTATTTTCAGGGCGAATATAAACACTTTGGATCCAATAATAATCTTTGGCCCTCCAATCACTCCATTCAAAAGTGACCATAAGAGAGCCGACAATGTCATCACCAATTTGTGCAACTAAATACAATCCTTTTTCGGGTGTATTTAGTAACGTTTGTACGCCTAAGGTGAGTTTATTGGTATCTAATGACTGGCCTTCTGTTTCAAGTGCCATAGCTTGATTAAAATTAACTAATGATTGTAAATCACTTATTTGACCTTTTCTTATTTTCATTTAGACCTCGTTTATTTTAAACATAAAAAAAGGGAGCATAGGCTCCCTGTTTTGAATTTAAATTAATGGTTATTTATTTAAATTCAGCGTTGATTGTGCATTTTTACTAAGATCAGTTAATCCTAACTTATCATAGCTTTTAACCATCATTTCAAGTGCTTCATTGGTGTAGCTGCTTTGTGAAAAGTGCTCTACAACATATTTTCCACGGTTAGCAGCAGCTAAATAGGCTTCGCGCTCATAATAATAATCAGCTACTTTAATTTCATAACGTGCCATTTTATTTAATAACCAACCTAAGCGTTTTTTTGCTTCAGGAGTATAGTGACTTTGCGGGAAGCGTTTAACTAAAGTGCTTAAGTCTTTAAATGCTTCTCGGGTCTTTTTTGGATCTCTATCAGCGCGATCCACACCAAAATATTCTTGGAATGCATTTTCATCAGCTTTTATATTTACTAAACCACGCATGTAGTACATATAATCTAGATCTTTATGGTTTGGATTTAAGCGCACAAATCTATCTATATTAGCTAATGATTGAGCTACATTGTTTGATTGATAGTATGCAAAAATTAAATCCATTTGCACTTGTTTTGACATAGGTCCAAATGGATATCTAGAGTCAATAGCACTCAATAATTCAATTGCACGTACATACAAACCAGAGTCTAAGGTCTGTTTTGCATCTAAATATAAAGCTTGTGCAGATTTGTTTGGCACACGTTCAATTTCTTTTTGTTCTGGTTTTGATGAACATGCACTTAGTGTTGAAAGTATCAAAGCGATACTAAAAGCACGTTTTCCCATTGTATTTATCATTTATTTTTTACCTTATTCTTAATAACGTCGGCATAGGCTAGGCCAAATCGTTAAAAACGAGTAAACTATACCAATTAAGCGATTCTACCCCAGTCAGCGGCAGCTTGCACTGGTAAATTTAGGTAAAACTGACAAATGGCAGAGCAAATTTCTTTAACCGCTGAAGTTCCTTTTGAACTTGGTGGCAAACGTCTAGACCAAATATTAGCGCAATTGTTCCCTGATTATTCACGTTCGCGTATAAAAACGTGGATTTTAGATGATATGGTGCAAATAGATGGCGAAACTTTAAACATACCAAGAGAAAAGTTACTTGGTGGTGAAAAAGTAGCTATCGAAGCTCAAATTGAAGAGCAAAGAGAATATGAAGCACAAAACATAGATATTGATGTTGTTTATGAAGATGATGATATTTTAGTTGTAAATAAACCTGTTGGTTTAGTTGTGCATCCAGGTGCTGGTAATCCGAATGGTACTTTATTAAATGCATTGTTATATCGTTACCCTGAAATAAAAAATGTTCCACGAGCAGGTATTGTTCACCGTCTTGATAAAGATACTTCAGGATTAATGGTTGTTGCTAAAACGATTCCGGCACAAACGTATCTTGTTGCAAATTTACAAGCGCGTGTTAATTTTACCCGTGAATATGAAGCAATTTGTCTTGGTACTATGACTGGTGGTGGTATGGTGGATGAGCCAATTGGCCGTCATGCGACAAAACGTACTCATATGGCGGTGGTTTTAGATGGTAAACCTGCTATAACGCATTATAGGGTAGCTGAAAAGTATCGAGCGCATACACGTTTACGTTTACGCCTTGAAACTGGTCGTACACATCAGATTCGTGTGCACATGGCATATTTAGATCATTCATTAGTGGGTGACATTGTTTATAGTGGTCGTCCTCGCCCACCTAAAAAAGCAACACCTGAGCTTTCAGATGTGCTTAAAACCTTTAAACGTCAAGCGCTACATGCCGTTATGTTAACATTAGAACATCCTATTTCAGGTGAAATTATGAGTTGGGAAGCGCCTATTCCTGATGATATGGTTCAGTTAACACTTGCACTGCGTGAAGATACTAAGCAAAACCCTCAAAAAGATTTTTAATTAAAAAATCGTATTGCGTCGTCAATACGATAAGGAGTTGAATTAATGTCATGTATCTCTACAGCTTGGACAACTCCTAAAAATATTAAATCTTTTACAACAACTCGAAAAGGCGGTGTTTCTAAACCGCCTTTTGATAGCTTTAATATTGCATATCATGTTAATGATAATCCAAATGATGTTTCAACTAATCGTGCGTTATTACATGAGCAACTTCCTTGTAGTGCTGTTTGGTTAGAGCAAGTACATAGCAATGAAGTCATTGAAGTTAATTCAAAAACTGATCTAAACATCGTTGAGCAGGCTGACGCGTTATTTACCAAAGAAAAAAACATACCTTTGGCTATTATGACAGCAGATTGTTTGCCTATTTTACTGACAGATGAAAAAGGCAGTCAAATAGCTGCAATCCATGGTGGTTGGCGGGGGCTTGCAGGTGGCATTATAAATAACACTGTGGCATGTTTTGATTGTAACCCCTCAGATATAAAAGCGTGGTTAGGCCCTGCAATTGGTCCTGAAAGATTTGAAGTTGGCCAGGATGTTGTTGATGCATTCTCAAAATTAAATATAAATCATCTATCGGGTTTTAAGCCTCAAAAAAATGGTCAGTTTCTTGCTAATATTTTTGTATTAGCACAACAATTGCTTATTCAATTAGGTATTTCACACATCAACAGTGAGCAGCGATGTACTTATAATGATCCTGAGCTATTTTATTCCTATAGAAGAGAGTACCAAACTGGGCGTATGGCAAGCTTGATCTGGATCGAAAACTAAATAACGCTTATAAATATTTAATTATTTAGTTAATAAAATATTGAAATAAATCAAAATTACTCCTCTTTAACCTTGAACATTCGAACAATAATACCCATAAATAGTGTAGTTACCGCAAATAGATTTTTAGAGGCTAACAATGCGTTTAGACCGACTGACCAGTAAATTACAAGCTGCATTATCAGATGCACAATCTCTTGCATTAGGCCGAGACCATCAATTTTTAGAACCTGTGCATTTAATGTATGCCTTGCTGCAACAAACAGGCTCAAGTATTCGAGCTTTACTTGTGCAAACGGGTGTTAATCCTAATGAAATGAATACTAAATTATCACAAGCGATAGAAAAACTATTTAAAGTTGAAGGCATAGGTGGCGATGTTCAATTATCGTCAAATATGATCAACTTGCTAAATTTGAGTGATAAATATTCGCAAAAAAGAAAAGATAAATTTATTTCTAGTGAAATATTTGTATTAGCTGCATGTGAAGATAAAGGCCCGTTAGGCGAGATTTTTAAATCACTCAAAATAAATGCAAGTAAAGTAGAGAGTGGCATTCAAGCCATAAGAGGCGGGCAGAAGGTTGATGACGCTAATGCAGAAGATAATCGCCAAGCCCTAGAGAAATTTACTGTTGATTTAACTGAACGTGCTGAACAAGGGAAATTAGACCCTGTAATTGGAAGAGATGATGAAATTCGTCGCACATTGCAAGTATTGCAAAGAAGAACAAAAAATAACCCTGTTTTAATTGGTGAACCGGGTGTTGGTAAAACAGCCATTGCTGAAGGTTTAGCCCAAAGGATCATAAATGGTGAAGTCCCTGAAGGTCTAAAAGGTAAACGTGTATTATCTCTCGATTTAGGCGCTTTAGTTGCGGGTGCAAAATATAGAGGTGAATTTGAAGAAAGACTTAAGTCTGTTTTAAATGAATTATCAAAAGAAGAAGGTCAGGTAATTTTATTTATTGATGAAATTCATACTATGGTGGGTGCAGGTAAAAGTGATGGCGCTATGGATGCAGGAAATATGTTAAAACCTGCATTAGCGCGAGGCGAATTGCATTGTGTCGGTGCAACAACATTAGATGAATATCGTAAATATATTGAAAAAGATGCAGCATTAGAACGTCGCTTTCAAAAGGTATTGGTGCAAGAGCCTACAGTTGAAGATACCATCGCCATTTTACGAGGCTTAAAAGAGCGTTATGAGTTACATCACTCAGTAGATATTAGCGATCCAGCGATTGTTGCTGCAGCGACTTTATCTCATAGATATATTTCAGATAGACAACTGCCTGATAAAGCAATTGATCTGATTGATGAAGCGGGTTCTTCAATTCGATTGCAAATAGATTCTAAACCAGAAGAACTAGATAAATTAGAACGTAAAATTATTCAACTTAAACTAGAAGATAATGCACTGGAAAAAGAGCAGGATGATGCTAGCGTAAAACGTCAACAAGATATTAAACATCAAATAATCGCTTTAGACAGACAATATAATGAATTAGATGAAGTTTGGATTGCAGAAAAAGCCTCTTTACAAGGTACGCAAGTCATTAAAGCAGAACTTGAACAGGCTAGGCTTGATTTAGATGTTGCCAGACGTGCCAGTGATCTACAGCGCATGTCGGAATTACAATACGGTAGAATTCCTGAACTAGAAAATAAGCTCGACCTTGCTTCACAAGCAGAAATGCAAGATATGAGTTTATTAAAAAATAAAGTAGGCGAAAGTGAGATTGCAGAAATTTTATCTCGCTGGACTGGGATCCCAATTAATAAAATGCTGCAAGGTGAAAGAGAGAAGTTATTAAAAATGGAAGAGCAGCTCCATGAAAATGTGATTGGTCAAGATGAAGCTGTAGAGGCTATTTCAAATGCAATTAGGCGCTCTAGAGCGGGATTAGCCGATCCAAATCGCCCGATTGGTTCTTTTTTATTTTTAGGGCCATCAGGGGTCGGTAAAACGGAATTAACAAAAACCTTAGCCAATTTTATGTTTGATACCCAAGATGCCATGGTGCGTATAGATATGTCTGAATTTATGGAAAAACATTCAGTGGCACGTTTAGTAGGTGCACCACCAGGTTATGTAGGTTATGAAGAAGGGGGTTATTTAACAGAAGCTGTAAGAAGAAGACCTTATTCAGTTATTTTGTTAGATGAAGTTGAAAAAGCGCACCCTGATGTATTTAATATACTGCTACAAGTGCTAGATGATGGGCGGTTAACTGATGGCCAAGGCCGTACTGTTGATTTTAAAAATACTGTAATCATAATGACATCTAATTTAGGCTCTGAACTAATACAAGAACAAACAGATACTGCAGACTATCAGCAATTAAAGCTGATGTTAATGGATGTATTAGCAAGTCAATTTAGACCCGAGTTTATAAATCGCATAGATGAAACTGTCGTGTTTCACCCGTTAGCTAATGAGCATATAAAACAAATAGCATATATTCAGTTGCAAAACTTACGTGAAAGGTTGGCTGATTTAGATTATCAGCTAATTCTAACCGATGAAGCGATGTCTAAGTTAGCAGAGTCCGGCTTTGATCCTGTTTTTGGTGCAAGGCCACTTAAGCGTGCAATACAGTCATCAATTGAGAACCCACTGGCACAATTGTTATTGGCAGGTGAAAGTAAAAAGGGCACCTTATTTACTATTGATGTAAAAGATGGGTGTTTTATTATCAATAGAGATTAAAGCCTTTTCGCTGTTAAACACCTATATTGCGTTTTTTTATTTAATACAAAAAAGCGCAATACGTTTTTCTGCTTGTTTTTTATATTCCGCTTTATCTTCATTTGACAGTATACGCTCTTTGCCTGAGTCATCAGCAAACTTAACTTTTGCATATTCTGAGAGTACTTTTAAGTTGTCTTGGGCGTTTTTACAATTCGTTTTTGCTTGTTCAGTGAGTTTATCAGACAGGCTTAGGTCTTCTTGGGCATTTTGTGTTGCATCAGTCTCTTTTTTAGGTGGCGGTTTCTTCATTTCAAATGTGGTGTAGTCTGCATTTTTAGGCATGATGTATGAGAAGTGAGCAATACCTTTGCTATCAACCCATTTATATACTGTAATTGTTTGACTATAAGCTTTTATAGAAAATACGCTTATTAATATAAACATCACTGTGATTACTTTGCTCATTTGCCTTTTCTCAAAAATAAATCCCTTCCTAGTTATTATTAGAATTAATTTATATTTTAGCAACAAATTTAAAAATTATATGATTACTAAATATTTCAGATTCAAAATAGTAATTTTTTGATACAATTAAAAACATTAAATTTGCTTTGTTTAGTAATATATTAACGCGGCGCTATTGAGTATTACTTTCATGCCCCCATAAAAACAAGAAGCAAGTACAAAGCCATTTAGGTTTGAGGATTTATTTTTGAAAAAACAGCTATTAAAATCGACTTTAGCAGCGCTTTCCCTTGAAGAAAACAGCAAAAGTATCTTGGGGATCACTCGAGGTATAGAGCGTGAGACTTTAAGGATCAGCAAAGAAGGTCGTTTATCTTCAAATGCTCACCCAAAAAGTATTGGCAGTGCTTTAACACATAAATATATTACCACTGACTTTTCTGAAGCATTATTAGAGTTTATAACCCCTGCGACAGATAATGCAGAGCGTACTTTAAATCAATTAAGAGATATTCAAAAGTTTACACAGGCAAGACTTGATAATGAAGTCTTATGGCCAATGAGCATGCCTTGCTTTATTAAAAATCAAGATGAAATTGCTTTAGCAGATTATGGCAGCTCTAATATCGGTAAAATGAAAACCTTATATAGAGAAGGTTTGAAAAACCGTTATGGCAGCATGATGCAAGCTATCGCAGGTGTGCATTTTAATATTTCATTCCCAAAGTCATTTTGGCTTAGCTTACAAAAAATAAAAGATGATAGCGCAAAGTCACAAGATTTCATTTCTGATGGATATTTAGGTCTAATACGTAATTTTAAACGTGACTTGTGGCTGTTAAGTTATTTATTTGGTGCCTCACCGGCATTATGTTCTTCTTTCTTAGAAGGTAAAGAAAGTAAGCTTCCTTTTGAAAAACTAGGTAAGGGCAGTTTATATTTACCTTTCGGCACAGCACTACGCTTAGGTGATTTAGGTTATACCAATAGTGAGCAATCTGCGCTTAAAGTAACTTACAATAATTTAGATGAATACATAAAAGGCTTAAAAAAAGCAATCTCAACTGATTCAGAGCTATACCGTAACATAGGCACAAATGAAGATGGCTCATTAAAACAGTTAAATAGTAATGTTTTACAGATTGAAAATGAATTTTACTCGCCAATTCGTCCTAAGCGTAATGCCGATTCAGGTGAAACGCCGATAGATGCATTAAATCGTGGTGGTATAGAATATATTGAAGTACGTGCACTTGATGTTAATCCGTTCAGTGATACAGGGATTAGCCTACAGCAAATTTACTTTTTAGATGTATTTTTATTATATTGCTTGTTAAATGATGCGCCTCAGATGAATTGTAGCGAACAAAATATCAGTCAAAACAATTTAGACAAAGTGGTAAATCAAGGACGTGATCCTAATTTAACTTTAACTAAAGGTAATGAAGAAGTCTCTATCAAAACTTGGGGTAAAGATATTTTTGATCAGCTTGCACTTGTTGCTAAGTGGCTTGATGATGCCCACGAAACATCTCATTATCAACAAGCAATTTCTGAATTAAGTCAGTCTATTGAAGATCCAAGCAAAACACTTTCAGGTCAATATATAAATGAGCTTAAAGCGTCAGGTAAAGACAACGGTTGTTTTGCACTTGATTTAGCAAATCAATACCATGAGAAGCTAAGGTCACATCAATATGTTGAGTTTAGTGAGTCTGACTTAAACTCAGAAAGTCAAAATTCTTTTGTTAAACAGCAAGAAATAGAACACAATGATAAAATGACATTTGATGAATTCTTAAAAGATTATTTTAAAGATTAATCTTGAACCCAATTCTGCTTAACGAGTGGAATTGGTAATAGAATATTTTGGCAAAAAAAACGCAGCGACAACAGCTGCGTTAAATATTCTTCAGGGATGAAACAATGTTCATAAAGTCAGACCAAGCTCTTTTTAATTAGTTCAAAAAAAATTGAATAAAATGAAAAAAAAATTAACTTTACCCATCTTATTAGTTTCAAGCGCAGCCATATTAACAGGTTGCGCTTCTGCGCCTCCTGAAAATCCAAATAATATTTGTGATATTTTTACTGAAAAACGCGATTGGTATTTTGCGTCTAAAGACGCTCAAGATAAATGGGGTGCACCAAAACATGTTTTAATGAGCATGATGTATCAAGAAAGCTCATTTAGACATGATGCTCAGCCTCCAATGGAGTATTTTTTAGGTTTTATTCCTACCGGACGTGCAAGCTCTGCATATGGTTTCTCACAAGCTAAAACTATGACTTGGGATGACTATATCAAAAAAACAGGCAACTCCGGCGCAGATAGAGATGATTTTGATGATGCAATAGATTTTATGGGTTGGTTTGTTTATCAAACTCATCGTATTAATGGCGTTTCTAAATGGGATGCATATGCGCAATATCTTAATTATCATGAAGGCTGGGGTGGGTACCGTAGAGGCACCTATAAAAAGAAAAAATGGTTAATGCCAGTTGCAAATAAGGTAAAACATCGCGCGAGTAAATATGGTGCGCAATTGAAAAAGTGCGAAGATGAATTAGGTAGAGGCTGGTTTAGCCGTTTCTTTTTTGGTTAAAGAATTAATAATTATAAAAAAGCCGAATAGTGATATTCGGCTTTTTAGTGTTTATTTGCTGAAATGTTAGATTTTATGTTCAGGTAATACTTTTGCAAGTTTTACTGTGTTTTCTTTTACTTCTATAATTTCAATCGGATAACCCGCTAAACGTATGCTGACATTCGCTTCTGGAATTTCTTCTAGATACTCAACAATTAATCCGCTTAATGTTTTTGGACCGTCAGTAGGGAAGCTCCAGTTCATCTCTTTGTTTAAATCACGAATATTTGCACTGCCATCTATGATGAAAGTACCATCCTTTTGCGAATGAATTTCTTCACTAGGAGTACGGGTCATAGTTGTTGTGAAATCGCCAACCACTTCTTCTAAGATATCTTCTAGGGTAACTAAGCCTTGTATATCACCGTATTCATCAACAACTAAACCTATGCGCTCTTTACTTTGTTGAAACTTAAATAGTTGTGTATTAAGAGATGTTCCCTCAGGTACGTAATAAATATCTCTTACTGCACGTAATAATGAATCTTTTGTAAATTGCTCTTTTGTTAATAGCCTTAATGCGTCTCTAGAATGAATAAAACCAACAACATCATCTATTTGATCTCTATAAAGTAATACACGAGTATGCTGTGCATGAGATAACTGTTTTAAAATCGTTTTAAAATCATCATTGATATCAATTCCCACAATTTCATTTCGTGGGATCATAATATCTTCTACTTTTACTTGCTCTAAATCTAAAATAGAAACAAGCATATTTTGATGTCTTTCAGGCAGCATAGCACCTGATTCATTCACAACTGTTTTTAGCTCTTCTTTACTTAAGCTATGTTGTTCTATTTTATCAGCACTGATCCCAAACAATTTAAGTAGGCCATTTGTGATCCAATTAACCACAATCACAACTGGGAACAATATTTTTAATAATATGTTTAAAATCCAAGAGCTTGGAAATGCAACTTTTTCTGGGTGTAATGCTGCTAAAGTTTTAGGTGTTACTTCAGAAAAAATTAATATCACAAAAGTCAAAGCAAAAGTAGCGATAGCGATACCAACATCGCCAAATAAGCGCATACCTATAATGGTTGCAACTGCTGATGCAGCAATATTAACTAAGTTATTACCTATAAGAATTAAACCTATTAATCTATCAGGTCTTTCAAGAAGTTTACTAACACGCTTAGCACCTTTATGGTTTTGTTTTTCTAAGTGGCGTAGGCGGTAGCGATTAAGTGACATTAATCCAGTTTCAGAGCCAGAAAAATAGCCTGAAATAAGTATAAGCACTGCTAATGTGATAAATAGCGTACTTGTAGATATGGCGTCCAACTAGGGATCCTTTTATTTAATATAGAATAGGTATTAAGTCTTAGCTCGTAACTATAGTCAAGCTAAAATTGATATAATAAAACTTCTTTCACAAATCGGCTGCCAAAATAGGCCATAGTTAACATAAAAGCAGCAAACATTGTTGTTATAATACTGCTTTTACCACGCCATCCTCGATATTTATGTCCCCATGCAACAGCAACAAAACAACACCAGGCTAAAATAGAGAGTATGGTCTTATGAATAAAGTCATTGCTGAACATATTCTCAAGAAATATAAACCCAGTAGCGAGTGCAACAGTGAGTAATAAAGTGCCAACAGTGACAAGCTGATAAAGTTGTCTTTCAACAACCATTAATGGTGGAAGATGACTATATGCAATTGATAAGTCTTTTTGTTTTAATCTTTTGTTTATAAAGTAAAATTGTATAGCGTAAAGCGTAGCAATAATCAGGATACAGTATGCTAAGAAAGACAGGGAGATATGCGTGACTAAAGCGATATCGATATTAATCGATTTTAAAATAATATGATGTGGCAGAAATAAGCTAATAATTAATAATATTGCAGCAAAGCCATATACAACAGGTAATAATAAGGTTGCTGGATAGCGTAATGATACAGTTGTAATAGAAACAACAATTATCCAACAGATCAACAAAGAAATATTCACTAGGCTTAAATCTTGGCCGCTTTCAGTAAATACTAAATTAACCAATAAAGCCATATGAGATAAAATAGCCACTGTACTTAAAAGTAAAGTGAGTTTTTTATTTGGTCCATCTTTATGAAATAGGCGCGCAACAACATGACTACTTGCTAAGGCGTAGAAAAAAAATGCAATAAAGGTAAGGCTATTCACAAGCATATTAATACCGTAGGGCAAAGCCCTATATTCAATAATATTATGTTCTTATTGTATTTTAACCGTGATGAATTTAATAGAGGTTAAATCAATATAAATGAATTTGCTTGCTCAAGATTTGATACTTATCAAAGGATATTGATAGATATTTAAAATCAACGCTGTTTTATACGGTGTTATCTGGGGTATAATCGAAAATAATTTAGAATTTTGAACGGACGATTTTTAATGTTTGAAAACTTACAGGAACGATTAGGCAAAACCTTAAACAATATAAGAGGCCGTGGTCGTCTAACTGAAGATAATATAAAAGAGACTTTGCGTGAAGTGCGCATGGCGTTGTTAGAGGCTGATGTTGCTTTACCTGTTGTTCGCGAGTTTGTTAAAACAGTAAAAGAACGTGCCGTTGGTACAGAAGTAACTAAAAGTTTAACCCCTGGACAGATTTTTGTAAAAATTGTTCAAGATGAGCTTGAAAAAGCCATGGGTGAAGCGAATGAAGAATTAAACCTTAATGCCCAACCACCAGCAGTGGTTATGATGGCAGGTCTTCAAGGTGCTGGTAAAACAACCAGTGTTGCTAAGCTTTCTAAGTTTTTAATTGAAAGAAAAAAGAAATCTGTTTTGGTTGTCAGTGCTGATGTATATCGTCCAGCAGCAATAAAACAATTAGAAACTTTAGCTCAAGAAGTTTCTGCGGAATTTTTTCCGAGTGATATTTCACAAAAGCCTGTTGATATTGTTAATGACGCAATTGCTTACGCAAAACGTAAATTTATTGAAGTTGTTATTGTAGATACTGCGGGTCGTCTTCATGTTGATGAAGATATGATGGATGAAATTAAAGCCTTACATAATGCTGTAAATCCAGTTGAAACATTATTTGTTGTTGATGCTATGACAGGTCAAGATGCTGCCAATACAGCTAAAGCATTTGGTGATGCATTGCCATTAACCGGCGTGATCTTGACAAAAACTGATGGTGATGCCCGTGGTGGTGCTGCTTTATCAATTCGTCATATCACAGGTAAGCCAATTAAATTTATCGGTGCGGGTGAAAAAGTTGATGCGTTAGAACCTTTCCATCCAGATAGAATCGCTTCTCGTATTTTGGGCATGGGTGATGTACTTTCATTAATCGAACAAGTCGAGATGAAAGTAGATAAAGACCAAGCTGCAAAAGTTGCTAATAAAGTACTCAAAGGTGATGGATTTACTTTAGAAGATTTTGCTGAGCAGCTTAGACAGATGAAAAACATGGGCGGTATGATGTCTATGATGGATAAATTGCCGGGTATGGCTAATTTGCCTGATGCGGCTAAAAGTCAAATGGGTGATAAAACATTTAACCAAATGGAAGCGATTATTAACTCTATGACAGTTAAAGAGCGCATTCGTCCTGAAATCATTAAAGGTTCACGTAAAAAACGTATAGCGGCTGGTTCTGGTACTACGGTACAAGAGATAAATAAGCTATTAAAACAGTTTACACAAATGCAAAAAATGATGAAAAAGATGAAAGGCAAAGGCGGCATGATGAAAATGATGCGCGGCATGAAAAATATGATGCCACCAGGTATGGGTGGTGGTATGGGCGGCATTGGCGGTCCAAAATTTTAAATTATAAAAGTTATTTAATATAATTTTTATATCTCGTAATGGCGTATAGGTTATGCTTATACGCCATATATAACTTCAACTAAGCCTTGTAAACCCGTTATATATTTTCCACGATTCAATCGATAAACCTCAAAAATATCTTGCATTTTTTCACCAGATACGTACAATTCGCGAGCTTCATCTGAACTTGTCACTTTATTTATAAAGCGATAAGTGAGAATAGGAAGTATGTTAGAAAGTAATCAAAACATTAAATATAGGTAGAAAACGATATGGTAACTATTCGTTTACAACGTGGCGGTGCTAAGAAGCGTCCATTTTATCAAGTAGTAGTAGCGGACAGCCGTTGTGCTCGTGACGGTCGTTTCATCGAGAAAGTAGGTTTCTTTAACCCACTAGCTCGTGGTCAAGAAGAAAAAATCCGTTTAGATCTTGCTCGTGTTGATCACTGGGTAGGTCAAGGCGCATCTTTATCTGATCGCGTTAAAAGAATTGTAAAAGACGCTCGTAAAGCGGCTTAATAGGTGTAAGTGAAACCATGAGTCAAGATTCTATTGTTGTAGGTAAGCTTGGTGCCCCTCACGGCATAAAAGGATGGCTTAAGGTACATTCATTTACTGATGATCCCGAAGGGATCTTTGATTTCAGCCCCTGGCTGATTAATCAACAAGGTAAAGTGGAGACCTTTGAAGTTGCCGACTGGCGTCGAAGCGGAAAGGGCTTTATAGCCAAATTTGCGAATATTAATGACAGAGATGAAGCGATGGCTTATACCCATGGTGAAATCACAGTTACTGAGTCGCAAATACCAGAATTACCGCAAGGTGAATTCTATTGGCGTGACCTTATCGGCATGTCTGTTGTAACTAATAAAGGTTACAGCTTAGGCAAAGTCGATGACTTGATGGAAACAGGTTCTAATGATGTGCTAGTTGTTAAAGCTAACAACAATGACGGATTTGGAAAGTCTGAGCGTTTATTACCATTTTTAACTGATTCAGTTATTTTAAATGTTAATGCTGAGGCAAAAGAAATTACTGTAGATTGGGATCCAAGCTTTTAATGAGTACTGAGTCTAAACTGTGGGTGGGGGTGATAAGTCTTTTCCCTGAAATTTTTGATTCAATCACTAAGCTTGGTGTTACTGGTCGAGCGGTTAAAAATGGCATTATTAGCTTTAATAGCTGGAATCCACGCGATTATGCTTTTGATAAGCATAGAACCGTAGATGATCGTCCCTATGGTGGCGGACCAGGTATGTTAATGATGGTAGAACCGCTCAAAAAAGCGATCACTGATGCAAAAGCTGCAGCTGGTGATGGTGCAAAAGTAATTTATCTGTCTCCTCAAGGGCGTAAACTAGATCAACAAGGTGCTGCCGAATTGGCAAAACACGAAAAGTTGATTTTAGTTGCTGGTCGCTATGAAGGTATAGATGAACGTATTATAGAATCCTATATAGACGAAGAATGGTCTGTAGGTGATTTTATTTTAAGTGGTGGTGAATTACCTGCCATGACACTAATTGATGCAGTAGCGAGATTAGTGCCTGGCGTGTTAGGTCACAGCCAATCGGCGGAGCAAGATTCATTTTCGGATGGATTGTTGGATTGCCCACACTATACTCGACCTGAAATTTTGGATGGTAAGCAAGTTCCAGCTGTTTTGCGCAGCGGGGATCACCAAAAAATCGCTAAATGGCGCTTAAAGCAGTCATTAGGTAGAACTTGGTTAAGACGTCCAGACTTGTTGAATAAACTAGCTCTGACTGTGGAGCAAACTCAATTATTAGCTGAATTTCAGCAAGAAAATAGTGAGTTAGCGGCAAATGACAGTTAATACTAGAAAAGAGAAAATAATGTCAAAAGTTAATCAAAATATTATCCTAGCGCTTGAAGAAGAGCAGCTTAAAAAAGATCTTCCTGCATTTGGTCCTGGTGACACAGTTGTAGTTAAAGTTCGTGTTAAAGAAGGTGAGAAAGAGCGTCTACAGGCTTTCGAAGGCGTAGTAATCGCTGTTCGTAACCGTGGTCTTCACTCAGCATTTACTGTTCGTAAAATCTCGAACGGTGAAGGCGTTGAGCGTGTTTTCCAAACTCACTCTCTACAAGTAAATAGCATTGAAGTTAAACGTCGCGGTGCAGTTCGTCGTGCGAAACTTTACTACTTACGTGAGCGTTCTGGTAAATCTGCACGTATCAAAGAGAAACTTCCTGCTAAAAGAAAGTAGATCTTTATACGTACTAGTATTTAGTTCAGATAAAAAAGGTCGATATCTTATGATATCGACCTTTTTTGTTGGCAAAATTTTAAATAATTATAAAGTATGTTTATTATAAAACTCAGTAAATGCTTCAGGGTTGATCGGTTTACTAAAATAATACCCTTGTATCTCATCGCAACCTATATCAGATAAAAAGTCTTGATGCTGCTTATATTCAACGCCTTCAGCAATCAGTGACATATTAAGGTTTTTACCTAAACTTACGATAGTTTGAACGATATCCCTATCTTCTTTAGAATTATGAGATTCTAAAATAAAGGATTGATCGATTTTTAATTTATCGACAGGGAATTGTTTTAAATATGACAAAGATGAATATCCAGTACCAAAATCATCAATAGACAGATGTACGCCTAGTTGTTTTAGTTCTAAAAGCATGGCTATGGTATCTGACTCTTGATGCATTAAGACACCTTCTGTGATCTCAAGTTCCAGATTACATGGCGGAAGCTTACTTTGTATTAAAACTTCTTTTACTAAATTAACAAAATTAGGTTGGCTAAATTGTCGTGGAGATATATTAACCGCAATAATTATGTCTATCCCCTGATCTAACCATTGTTTAGCTTGAAAGCATGCCGTGTTTAAAATCCAGTTTCCTAATGGGATAATCAAACCTGATTGTTCTGCTAATGGAATAAATTCAGCTGGAGAGACTTGTTGGCCTTCAAGTGTCCATCGGCAAAGTGTCTCTGCACCTGTAATTGTATTACTGTATAAATGGAGCTGAGGTTGATAATGTAAATAAAGAGCATTATTTTGAATGTCAGACTTGAGTGCATCGATTAAAGTTGCTTGTCTATTGAGTTTATCCCCTAATTGGGAAGAATAAAAAACGAGACTTGAATGTTCAATTGATATTGCTTGCTCCAAAGCCGCACGACCGTATTTTAGAAGTTCATCAGAATTACTGCCATGACTGGGGTAGTCGACAACACCAAAGTCTAATTCAATTGATAGTTCGCCACATTGGGTCATAAAAGGGTTTTCAACAGATAATTCTATCGCGTTATATAAATTTTGGATTTCACTTTGATCATTTGGGTTATCTATAATGCAAACAAAAGATCGCTCATTAAGTTGAAATAGATGGGTTTGATGTGAGATGTTGAAATCAGATAAGCAATTTTTCAAATTTTGAGTGACTGTAATTTGTAATTCTTTTGCTGCATCTAGCCCATGGGAAGTCATAAATGCATTGAATTGTCTTATCTCTAATAACATCATGGAAAATGGTCTTGAAGTATTTTGGCATATCTGAGTATTCAAATGTTTTATAAGCTGATTTAAATTATATAAACCAGTGATAGAATCATGAAATGCTTGATAATATAACTCATCTTGCGCAATTTTTTGCTCTGTGATATCAACGATATGCACATCAACCTGGTTAACATCATCTAACCGGTGAAACTCACATAATAAAGTCTTTGATTTTAATTGATGCTCAATCTTTATAACTTGTTTAGTTTGTTTTTTTAAATGTTGAATGACTTCATGCAGATTTTTTGGTAGCAGGGCATTTAACTCGTTATTGCTGCTTGGTATAGAAGTTAATAGATCTTTAGCTGCAGGGTTCGCATATATAATTTCTTTATATTCGTTTATAGATAGAATTGGATTAGGGTTTCGCATAGGGAAAAGTGCTAAACGTGCGCTTTTTTGGCTATGATCTAGATAGCCCTTAACGTATCTTCCTACAACTAATGTGATCACAAATAATATAAAACTAAATGCAATTACGGTCCAAGATGTTTTATTTATTTCATCAAGGGTGTGTTGATAACTCATATCCACCCTTAGATTTAATTCATTTAAGAGTTCATCTAAATGCGGTAATGCGGCTTCTCTTATTAATGTTATCTCAGCTAATTGATCTCTTGCTAATTGCCACTGTGTTTGTTCTGAAGATAAATTTTTAGTTAACGCTTGAGCTATCGTTTTTATACGATTAATTTTCGAAATTAATGAGCTTTTAATCTGCGGGCTATTAAGTTTTATTGTTAACTTAATAAGCTGAGAGTCTAACTCTCTGACTTTTTCGTTATGCAGTCGAATATAGATATTATTTTCATCCTTTGCATAATATTCATATAACAACCTTTCTTGCTCAGATAATAATGCAACAACATTTTTTATTTGAGAAAGCGTAGGGATTTCATTATCAACTAAATTGAGTGTCGACTTTTGAACTTTCGAAAGAGAAAAGTAGACTAAAGCAGATAAGCAAAGGCCTAAAAACATGATGGTTAAGTAAAAAATGATAGATTTAAATTTAGAGTCGCTAATAACCACATATTATCCTTAGTATATATATTGTAATTCTTGATATTGAGTATTCGATATAAAGCAGTTAACTACAAGCATTAGAATGAAAAGAATCGCTTTTGCTTGGCATAAAATATGATAGTATCTTCTGTATATAAATATGTACTAGTGTAACTTTAGGTTTACGGGGTTTGGTTTTGGAACAGAAATTAGCAGCGCTTCGCTCACAAATAGATGCATGTGACACAGAGTTAGTCGCCATTTTGGCGAAAAGAAATAAAATTACAGCACAAGTAGGTCAAATAAAAAGAGATTCAGGAAAACCTGTTTATATTCCAGAACGTGAAATTGAATTATTAGCGGCGCGTAGGGCACAAGCACAAGCACAAGGTGTATCTGGTGACTTAGTTGAAGATATTTTACGTCGTATGATGAGAGAGTCATACCAAAATCAACAATCTGAGCTGGCCTGTGTTTCTCCTGAGTTATCTCCCGCCGTGATCATAGGTGGTAAAGGTGTAATGGGGCAGTTATTTGCTAAACAATTGAGACGCTCTGGTATTGAAGTCAGGATTTTAGATAAAGAACAAAATGACTCGCAAGATGAAGTTTTGTCAGGAGCAAAATTAGTATTAGTCTCCGTGCCAATCAATAAAGTAGAGGCAATTATCGAAAACTTGCCAAAACTAGATGATGATTGTTTATTGGTAGATATTACAAGTGTCAAAGAAAAACCGGTAACAGCTATGTTGAACAGTCATAAAGGCCCTGTTTTGGGTTTACATCCGATGTTTGGTCCTGATATTGCGCATTGGGTTAAGCAAACTATTGTAGTGTGTCGTGGCAGAGGTGATTTAAAAGCTGATATGTTGCTCGCTCAGCTTAAAATTTGGGGTACGCAACTTGTTGAGATGGATACTAAAAAGCATGATGAAGCGATGCAAATCGTGCAAGTAATGCGCCATTTAACAACATTTGTTTATGGCCAATTTTTAGCAAAACAGACTCATAGTTTACGTGAAATCAAGAGTTGTTCATCGCCAATATACCAATTAGAGTTAATGATGGTAGGTCGATTGTTTGCACAATCACCGGGTTTGTATTCAGATATTATGTTGGCACAATTTGATAATGTAGAATCACTGCTTGAAGATTATCAAGATATATACGAACAAACCTTAATTAAATTAAAAAATGGTGATAAAGCAGGGTTAATCGAAGGGTTTAGTGATGCGAAAAGCTACTTCTCGGATTCAGCTGAGTCTTTTTTAAAGCAGAGTCGTGCTTTGTTAAACAAGGCAAATGACTCTAAGGTGTTAGATTAATAAATCTCCTTCACATCTTTATTAAGGCCACTTCGAGGAGCTTTTTGGTAAAAATCATAAAATACTCTGCGTATATAACTGCGCTTGTTAATAGCGCAGTTATAGAACAAAAGGTTTATAGCAATTCCATTAAGTTAGTGATCTAATTTAAATTAGGATAAATTTTCAAGAGCAAGGCGCTTGATTGAGTAATAGCTGGCTATTGGGATTGAAAGCAACGCAGCTATTATATATTTAGACCATTTAGATTGATCACGTATTTATTGGGATTGGTATTACTTCTCTACTTCTACTTGCGTCATAGATTCACTCGGGTAGCACCCTAGCACTCTTACATACTCAGTGACTTCTTTTAAATCATCAAGCGCTTGTTGGGTATTGCTTTGGATTAAATTAGCATCCAAATCAACATAAAATACTTCTTCCCATGGGTTACCAGGTACTGGACGAGATTCCAATTTAACTAAATTGATTTTATGCTGTTTAAAAATCATTAAGGCATCAGCAAGTGACCCCGCATTTTGGCTAGTCGCCATGATTAAGCTTGTTTTAGTTGGGATTTGTTTTGATGTTTGCATTGGTTTTCTTGCAACAACAATAAATCTGCTATGGTTTTCAACTTGATTTGCAACAGCAGATTGAACAACCTCTAAGCCCGCTTTAATACCTGCTTGTTGTGAAGCAATTGCAGCGCTGTTTGGTGTTTCTAATGCTCTTGCAATTGCACTTGATGTTGAATCACAGTATTCAAGTTGGATGTTTTCTAGACCTTGAATAAATTGACTACATTGCGTGAAAGGTTGCGGGTGACCAAATACTTTAGTGATATCAGTCAGCTCTAAACCATCTTTTGCAATTAAACAATGTTCGATTGATTGTGTTAGTTCACCAACAATCGCAACTTGTGCGTGTTGTAATAAATCGAAAACTTCATTGATACTTCCTGAGCAAGTATTTTCAATTGGCAATAAACCAAAATCAGCTTGTCCGGTTTCAACTTTATTTGTAATTTCGAAAAAGCTAGAACAGCCAAGTTCTACTAAATGATCGCTACGACGACTAAAATATTTATGACATGCAAGTTGGCTATATGAGCCTTGACCGCCTAAATATGCAACACGGTTAGTTTCGCCTTTAATATCTGGGTTGATATTCTGTTGCAGCATAGCTTGTTGATGTAACACTGAATCTTCGATAATCGTTTGGAAAACACTATTTACATAATATGCATCTAAACCAAGAGACTTTCCGTACGATATTAACTTTTCTAATAACGCAACTTCTCGTTGTTCATCTCTAATTGGTTTGTTGTTTGAAATTTTATATTCAACAACAGAATGACTAATACGACGACGTTTTGTCAGTAGTATTAATAATTCAGAATCAATCTCATTGATATCTTTTCGTAATGCTTGTAATGCATCATTAGCCATAGTTATTTCCTCATTCCCGGTTTTAAAAATTTAATGCAAAAAAAAGCCTCCCATTTGGGAGGCTTGTATTTGTCGCTGACTTTTCTTATGTCGTGACTAAACCGCCTCCCGTTTGGGGTGGAGTATAAAAAACATAAAGAAAAATCGTGCATAAATTCGTTTCATACGGTTAATTTAAAAATTAGCGCGTCATAAGTCAATAAATGATTTGTTTAATTTCAAGAATATTATTTTCACTTTCCATCAAATGAAATATTTACAGAAATTAAACCGCTTATATATATAAAAAAGGTGTTGTTTACGCTGAGTTTATTTTATATTTAAGAGGTTAATGGCAAAAGCCATTTTGAAAAATAATTGCATAGGTTTAATTTTGAAGTATAGCCGTTTACCATCCCGCTATGGAAGAAATTCTCTTAGCGTTAAATTATCAGTATTAATTTCAGTTATTTGTTTAATTGCTGGTATGAGCGCTGCTGTTTTGATGTTGAAATCAGAACGAAAGCAATTAATTTTTGAAGAACAAGAAGCTTTAAAGAGAAGCGGTAATAACTTTATAACTCAGTTTAATCAAATTATTGATAATAAAACTAAGATTGCGACCAAAGCGAACTTTGTTGTTAAACAGCAATTATTCGAATATAACTTTATTAATCAAAATCAAAAAAAGATTGAATTAGATACATCACAGGAAGGCGTTGTTCGAAGCATTGCGTTAGATGGTTTATCTGCAGCTTATATTCCTGAAGTAAACTTTACCGATTCATATAAAAAGCTTTTCTATGATACCGAAGTGCTTTGGCAAATCATATCACCTACTTTAACTAAGGATTTTTTTAATTTTTATTATATTAGTAAAGATAACTTTATACGTATCTCACCTCCAAACTGGGCAGTGCAATTAGAGCCTGAACACAATTTTTCAAATGATATTTTTTATTCTGTGGCATTAGAAGAGAGTAACCCCTCAAGAAGTCCTGTGTGGACTCCTGTTTATCGAGATGATATTTGGGATAAGTGGGTGGTTAGCTTGATTGTGCCGCTTTATTACAAAAATGAATTCTTAGGCATTACAGGTAGTGACTTAATTTTTCAGGATTTGATTAAGCATTTTTCTGTATCAGATAAAGAGCAACAATTTTTTATTTTTAATAAGCAAGGTCAAATATTATCACATCCATTGTTCAATAATTTGATTGAAAAGAAGGAAGGGGATATGAATCAGTTGTTAGTAACAAATGATTTAATCCCGCAGCATTTACAAGAATTAGTACAGTCAGCCATTAAAAAAGATTTACCTCATATGCCAAGTACTTTTATTGAGCAAAATGAAGTGCATCTAGTTAATATTCATAAAATGGATCCGCTAGATTGGTATATAGGCGTTTATAAAAAGCGCTCAACGATTTTATCTGCTTTGGATGAATTAGAGATTAAGTTTTTTGGTTTATTCGTAATTTATACTGCCTTGGTTGTGATTTTATTACATCAATCTTTAAATGAACTGTTGCTAAAACGTGTTATTACCTTAGTTCATTCAGTTAATGCTTTTGGTAAAAGCAAAGGTAAATCAAAAGGTGACTTCCCTGAAGAAAATAAAGACGAAATAGGTGCATTAAATGGTGCCTTTAAAACCATGTCAGAGGAAATTACTAAGCATTTAGATAGTTTAGATCAAAGGATCATAGAAAAAGAAGAGGCAGAATTGGCTGCTAAAAGATTAAATAAGGCGGTAGAGTTCTCTGGAAGTGCTGTTGTTATTGCTGATGCTGATTTAAATATTGTTTATGTAAACCCTAAAATGCCAGAAATGACAGGCTATTCAGAAAAAGAGCTTATCGGCTCATCAGTTCTCAATATTATTGCCCAAGAAATGCAAATTTTAGTTGATGATATTGAGTTAGATCTTAAAAGTAGGCACTACTGGCGTGGCGATACATTATTTAGAAATATTTATAATAAAGCAATTTGGGTTTCTTTGAGTATTTCTCCGATCAGAGATGAAGATAGCACTGTAACCAGTTATGTCGCGTCAGCACAAGACATCAGTTTTATTAAAGAAAGCCAACGTAAAATGGAGCAACTTGCATATTATGATACGTTAACTGGTTTATCTAATCGTGCCTTTTTTAGAATGCAGCTTAGAAAGTCTATGGCACTGGCTGCGAGAGGCCATTATTCATTTGCCTTATTCTATTTTGACCTTGATGAATTTAAACGTATTAATGATACCTTAGGTCATGATGCGGGTGATCAACTCCTGTTAGAAGTCGCCAACCGACTTAAATTTAGACTCAGAGCGGAAGATACCATTGCGCGATTAGGTGGAGATGAATTTGCAGTATTACTCAGTGGTATCAATGATAGAGAAAAAGCGACTGAGGTTGCTAATACAATTCAAGAGACATTAAATAAACCAATTAAATTAGTAAATGATGAGGTTATTGTGAGTGCCAGTATTGGCATTACATTAGCACCAGAAGATAGTTCAGAAGAAGACCAATTGTTAAAACATGCGGATTTAGCTATGTATGAGGCGAAAGCTAAAGGCCGTAATACATATCATTTTTATAATGCAGATCTTAATGCTGCGGCAAAAGAGCGGATGCTGATAGAAAATGAATTAAGGATCGCATTAAAAGAAAAGCAATTTGAACTGCATTATCAACCTCAGCTTGATAGTAGAACACGGGAAATAGTCGGTTATGAAGCACTGATCCGCTGGTTCCACCCAGATAAGGGTATGATTCCTCCAGATAAGTTTATTCCAATTGCTGAAAGTACAGGGATCATTGTTGAATTAGGCGAGTGGGTACTTTGGGAAGCATGCCGCTTTGCAACTAGGTTGGTTGAGCAAGATGTCGCTAATAATGTGTCAATTAACTTATCTGCAAGACAATTCAAAGATAGTAATTTAGTAGATTTATTATCAAAAATATTAAAAGAAACTGGTGCAAATGCGGATAATGTTCATTTAGAGTTAACTGAAAGTATGTTAATGGGTGATATAGAAGTTGCAATAGCGCAGCTCCATGAACTTAAAGCTTTGGGTCTTGCATTATCTATTGATGACTTTGGTACCGGTTTTTCTTCATTAAGTTATCTAAAGCGTTTCCCTGTTGATATTCTTAAAATAGATAGATCATTTGTAAAAGATATCCCTGAAGATACAAGTGATATGGCCATTACCGCTGCGATAATCGCTATGGCAACTAAATTGAAGCTTAATTTGGTAGCTGAGGGTGTTGAGACTTCAGAACAAATTGCGTTTTTAGAGAGCAATGGTTGTTATATTGTTCAAGGTTATTATTTCAGTCAACCTTTAGCTGAAAATAAATTAGAGCAGTTTAGGAATACTTTAATACATACTTAAAATAACTCAATTACTACTCTAAATTTCAATGTGTTTAGTGGTTATCTAATAACTGATAAATTAATTTTTTGACTGTTTTAGGTTCAAATGGTTTATCGCACATAGCATTAACACCAGATTGTGCGATATTTGCTAAGTGGGTATCATTAGCCTCTGATGATACCATTAAGATAGGCACATGAGATTGATGAGATTCATTACGTATAAACTGTGCTAGTTCTTGCCCATTAACTTCAGGCATATTGTAATCAGTTACAATCAAATCAAACATTTTGTCATTTAAAGCGGCAATGGCTTTTTGGCCATCAACGGCTTCAGTGAAGTGTTGGATGCCTAAATTAGTTAAGACACGTCTAATATGATTTCGTGCCAGCATGGAGTCATCAACGATTAATACTTTAATATCGTGAACATCGTATAATTCTAGCTCTAACTCTTGTGGACTGAGTATGTCTAAGGTGGCATTGATTGCTTTACCTAAATTTTCCCGTGTAAAAGGCTTAGGTAAAATCGCTATGACACCTGATTGTTTAAATGTTTCTAATGCGTGTTTTCTGGTTTCACTAGAAATTAGCATAAATGGCACATCATCTATGCTGTCATCTTCTTTTATCGCAGTGAGTAAATCTAATGCACTACCATCATTAAAATGCAAACTGCTGATCACCAGATCAGGAGAGTTTAATTTTATTTTTTCAAATGCCTCCGTGTGATTTTTTCCATAGTCAATATGTGTGATCCCCTCTAAATTTAACTCTTTTATAATTATATTTCTTTGAGTTAAAGAAGGTTCAACCAATAGAATATGTAGATCTGATGGTGATAAGTTTATCATGTTAGCCTCCCGCTATTTTTACTTTAAAACCAGCACTTTCTAAAATGGCCTTAAGTTTAACTCTGTCATCACCTTGAATTTCAATAAGACCATCTTTTACAGCACCACCTTGACCCATTTTGCTTTTAACCGATTTGGCTAATTTTTTAAGGTCATGATCTTTAGTATCTATACCTACTACCAGCATAACGCCTTTACCTTTACGGCCTTTTGTCTGGCGTTCAATTCGAATAAAGCCATCTTTAAATAGTTTAACATCTTCAACTTTTTGCTCTTTTTGTTGTTCGATTCGGCCAAAATCTGTTGAATAAACTAAATTAGAATCTTGCATAAATTTACCTTAAGGGTCGTGAAATTATAAAAATTGAATATAAAAGTATTTTAACTTTATGATTTATTATAAATCTCTCTAAATAGATTTTATATTATAGTGGAATAAGAGCGACAGGTTTAAGGATTTAGCGCGTTATTTTTATGTTTTATCAATTTAAAAAGACAAAAGATGATTTAAATTTACAACTTATGTTGAAAAACAGCCAATTTACAGCTTTATTTATAGCTAGAATATTCTATTTATAATTATATGCATTTTCTAAATTAAGGAAAATATGATGAGTTTGAACAAAAATTTTTCATCTGATGGTAAATTATTCACAATACAAATAAAGGGGAAGTTTGACTTTAATTTAGTTCAAGCTTTTCGTTCTGCATACTCTGAAATAGGAGATAAAACGCCGAAGGTGATAATTGATTTACGTGAAACAGAATATATGGATAGCTCAGCTTTGGGCATGTTGCTGAATATGAAAAAATCCTTAGGGGATTCTGTTTCAAGTATTCAAATAGCGAATTGTAAGCCACAAATAAAGAAAATATTACAAATTTCACGCTTTGATAAAAAATTCGATATTGATTGAGAAATACAATTAACTCATAAAATACTTTCAATCATTTAGATTTATTTTTGGAGCGATATTTGCGTATTTTAGTTGTTGATGATCAAGCATTAAACTGCACTTTATTAAAGTTTATGCTTGAACAAGAGTCACATACGGTTTTTTGTGTTTCTAATGGTAAAGAAGCTGTAGAGCAATTTTCTGATATTAATCCAGATATCGTATTATTAGATGTCATGATGCCAATCATGGATGGCTTTGAAGCCGCGCCACTTATAAAAAAACAGGTAAGCGACGTTTATCTGCCCATTATTTTTATTACAGCTCTGGATGATCAAAAAAGTTTAACCCGTTGTTTAGAAGTTGGAGGTGACGACTTTATTAGTAAACCTTTTGATAAAATTATTTTATCAGCTAAAATTCAAGCACATACGCGTACTAGAGAATTAAGCCAAAAAAGTTTTGAGCAAAAGAAATTATTGGAATTACATCAAAATGAAGTACAACGAGAGCATGAAATTGTTGAACATATATTTAAAAATGCGTTAGTCGAACACCTTATTGTACCCGACATCATAGATTATCATTTATCTCCTGCTTCTATGTTTAATGGCGATTTGTTTTTAGTATCACCAAGCCCGATAGGGGGCTTATATATCATGTTAGGTGATTTTACCGGGCATGGGTTAGCAGCGGCGATTGGAGCACTACCGACTTCTAAAATATTTTATAGCATGGCACACAAAGGGCTGACAGTAGGAGATATTGCGAGCGAACTTAATAGCATGTTGTCGGATTTACTACCTGGGCATATGTTTTGTGCAGCAACTATTTTGGAGATTAATAAGTCTGGTAGAAGTGTTAACGCTTGGCTTGGTGGGCTACCAGAAGGTTATATACTAGATGAAGTCGGACAAGTTAAAAGAGAATTAGAATCTCAACATATGGCATTAGGTATATTAGAAAGTTATGAGTTTGAAGATACCATAGTACATTTTGAGGTTGAAAATACTGACCGCATACTCGTTTTTACCGATGGCATTATAGAGGCATCTGATCCCAATGATGAGTTTTTTGGTGAAGAGCGTGTATTAGAGATTATGTCATGTTCAAAACAAGCAAAAATTGAAGATGTCGTAAATGCAGTTTATGAGTTTACCGGCGATATTGAGCAACAAGATGATTTAAGCTTAGCGCTAATACGCTGCAAAGCAACGCCCTTACCTGATGTAGAACCAAGAAGCTTTAGTCAAATACCCATCACTTTTAATATTCAGTTAGAGCATGAACAATTAAAAACATCAGATCCTGTTGTTCAATTTGTTGATTTAGTTTGCAGTATAGAAGGGGCTTCAGAGCATAGATCAAACTTATTTCTCCTTTTATCAGAAGCTTATAATAATGCGCTTGATCATGGCATTTTAGGTTTAAACTCCAAGAATAAAGATACTGAAGAGGGATTTTACGAATATTATATTCAAAGAGCTGAAGTATTGGCTGAGTTAAATTCAGGATATTTAAATTTTACAGCTTTATATCAACCAGAAATTCAAAGTATTGTTTTTACAATAGAAGATTCAGGTAAAGGGTTTTGTACAGAGCAGCAGCATAATGCAGATAATAAAGCCCACTCTCATGGTAGAGGGTTAGGTTTAATGGAAGAGATTGCATCAGGTGTGTCTTATAACGATATTGGTAATAAAATAAATATTAATTATTGTTTAAATGAAAGGGCAAGCAGTACTTAACAAGCACTAATTTCCATGTTAGTATTTTTGATATAGATATTCAGATGTGTAGACGTCCATAATGCTTTCATATTTAGAGATAACACAATTAACATGTGATCATGAATTAATAAATAATCATTTATCAGCCCTTAAAACATATTTAAATAAAACAAATCATCGCCGCGATATCCAATGGCAATATAAAATTCCAGAGTTAGGCGAGGGTGGAAGTTGTAGTTTATTTGGACATTTACAAGATGAACCATTTGATCTAAAAAGCGTGCTACTTACAGAGCATCAAGATATAGATACTAATTTAGTAAATTCTATGCAGATGTTAACCCAGATTGTTGATTACATCGTTAATACTTCTCAAGTTGATTGGTTTGGCATATATCAAAACCGTGATATAAACAACGAACAAGGCCTTGTAAAGCTCGCCTATCATGGTGCGCCGAGTCGACCTATATTTCCTCTAACGTCTGATTTTTCCCTTATTAGTAATAATGTTCAAGTGGCACTATCAAAAAAAGGGCGTGTTATTAATGATATTCAAGCATATCAAGCCGATGGCGGTGAATATTATATTTGCGATCCAAAAGTAAAATCAGAGGTGTGTTTACCTATCTTGACAGCATCAGGTGAAATGTTAGGTATTATTGACGCCGAAGCTTTTAAAACTGATTTTTTTGATGAAAATACATTAGCATTGCTCATTGCTGGCTGTTTATTGATACCAAATTATTTACCTGCATAATTATTCTGTTTAGCGACCAATCGGCATAGTTTATGTTAAGCTACATTTGAACTCATTGATTTTAACTTTTGTTATTATAATGAGTATAAAAATTGTTGCTTTACAATATTTTTAACCCCATAAATGAAAAGAGATGACCAAATGTTCTCAAACTTAAAACCATTACCAACTGATCCAATTTTAGGCTTGATGGCTGCGTATAAAAAAGATACGAACCCAAATAAAATCGACTTAGGTGTTGGTGTATATAAAAATGAGCAAGGCGATACACCTATTTTAGAATCAGTGAAAAAAGCTGAAGCATTTCGTTTAGAAAATGAAACCTCAAAGTCATATATTGGTCTAGCCGGTGATCTTGGTTTTTGTAACAAAATGGAATCTTTATTATTAGGTGAACATAGCGCGCTTTTAGCTAATCGCGTACGCACAGCGCAAACACCAGGCGGAACAGGCGCTTTACGTGTTGCTGCTGAGTTTATTGTTCGTTGTAATCCTAAAGCGACAGTTTGGGTAACAACACCTACTTGGGCAAACCATATTAGCTTATTTGAAGCAGCAGGTTTAACTGTTAAAGAATACCCTTATTACGATTACGAAAATAAAGGTTTATTATTTGATGAAATGATTGCAACACTAAAACAAGTGCCTAAAGGTGATATTGTTTTATTACATGCATGTTGTCATAACCCAAGTGGTATGGACTTAAATCAAGAGCAATGGAAAATTGTTGCTGAACTAGCTAAAGAAGTTGGTTTTACACCATTAGTTGATATTGCATACCAAGGTTTTGGTACAAGTTTAAATGAAGATGCTGCTGGCCTACGTGTACTTGCTGATACAGTTGAAGAAATGATTATTTGTTCTTCTTGTTCTAAAAACTTTGGCTTATACCGTGAGCGTATTGGTGCATGTTCTATTATTGCAAAAGATTCCGCTGTTGCAGATGTATCAAATTCAGTTTTATTAAGTGTTGTTCGTAGTATTTATTCAATGCCTCCAGCACATGGAGCAACGATTGTAGATACTATTTTAGGCAGTGAAGAACTAACTGGTTTATGGCATCAAGAACTAGCAGAAATGCGTAATCGCATTAATGGTCTACGTTCTTTACTTGTTGATAATTTACATGCACAAAATGTAGATCAAGACTTCTCATTTATAAAACATCAACATGGTATGTTTTCTTTCTTAAGCATTACAAAAGAACAAATTGAAAGATTACAAAAAGAATATGCTATCTACATCGTAGGCTCTAGCCGTGTAAATGTAGCTGGTGTGAGCAAAGCAAATATTGAGTATTTCTCAAAAGCGGTTGCTGATGTAATTAAATAAGAAAGTTACTTTTCTTATTTAATGAACAATTCATAGATAAAATATTGATATAAAAAAGTGGCTTTTGTCACTTTTTTCATTTTAGGGACTAAACTTATTTGTAAATAGCTATTGAAAGGATTCGATTATGTTTAAATGTATAAGTGTGCTTTTACTACTTACCATTATATTTTCTCCATTAAGTTACGCTACTGAAAAAATAAAACCTTCAGTGCAATTGGCAATGAAGTACCATCAAGCTATCAATGTTAAAGATTATTTTATAAGTGAGAAGTATGACGGTATTCGTGCTATTTGGAATGGAAAAGTACTTAAAACACGGGCTGGCAATAAAATATATGCACCAGATTGGTTTACAGCCAAATTACCAGGTATGTGGCTAGATGGTGAGTTATGGTCAGCCAGAGGAGAGTTTGACTTTATTTCTTCTACGGTACGTAAAAAACAAGCAGATTTTAATTGGCATAAAATCAAATATATGGTGTTCGATGCCCCTGATAAAAACATGCCTTTTTATTTAAGATACCAAAACTATAAAATACAGATCAATAATTTAGCGCTTAAGCATGTTGTGGCAGTGAGGCAATTTGAGATAAGTACTAATGAGGGGTTAAATCATATATTAGATGGTTACGTTGCTAAGGGGGCTGAAGGCTTAATACTACATTATAAAAAAGCCATATTCCGCTCAGGTAGGGGTAATAACTTAATAAAGTTAAAGCCTTTTATGGATGCTGAAGCGACCGTGATTGCCCATCTTCCTGGTAAAGGTAAATTTCAAGGCATGTTAGGTTCTTTATTAGTCAAAACAGACTTAGGCATAGAGTTTAGAATAGGCAGTGGTTTTAGCGATCTAGAAAGAGTAAACCCGCCCAAAATAGGGGATGTGATTACTTTTAGTTATCATGGATTGACTAAAAATAAAGTGCCAAAGTTTGCAAGCTATATGAGAGTACGCACACCTAAAGACACTAAATATTAATAGTTATTGCTACACTAACTTGGCTATGCTATTTTGCGCAGCCTTTTTAGTTTTAGGTTGTATTTCATGTTTGCAGGTTTTGATTACGGTAGCTCTAATTGTGCCATAGGTGTATGGCAAGAAAATCAGGTTAACCTAGTACCCTTAGAAGGAGATAATAATTATATACCTTCAACTTTATATGCTTTACACCCAAGTTTAATTGTCTCTGAAGTACATAAAGGCATTAAATCCACCCAGTTAAAACAAGATTATCAAAAAACACGACAGCCATTATTAAATGCTTTAGGCATGGTTAAATCAAATTTAGATCTAACTGATGATGAATGCAAAATTCATTTAGGCAGAGAAGCGATTGAAGAATATATAGAATGTCCTGAAGAAGGTCATTTTGTTAAATCCCCTAAGTCATTTTTTGGTGCGACAGGCTTAAAGCAACAACAGCTCGACTTTTTTGAAGATATCGCTTGTACCATGATAATGACACTAAAGCAAAGAGCTGAGTCTCACTTAGGTGCTGAACTTAAACATACCGTTATAGGTCGCCCTGTAAATTTTCAAGCCATAGGCGGCGAAAAAAGCAATCAACAAGCCGTGACCATTTTGCATAATGCAGCAATGAGAGCAGGATTTAGCAGTGTAGAATTCCTTTTTGAACCTTTAGCTGCAGGTATTGATTTTGAATCAAAACTAGATACAGATAAGATTGTTTTAGTTGTTGATATCGGCGGTGGTACAACCGATTGTTCATTAGTAAAAATGGGGCCATCGTATCGTGATAAAAATGATAGGCAGAGTGATTTTTTAGCGCATACAGGTAAGCGAGTTGGCGGCAATGATTTAGATATTAATCTCGCTTATCATGGTTTAATGCCTTTGTTTGGTTCCGAAAGTAAATTGAAGTCGGGTATTCCTATGCCTAACCAACCTTTTTGGAATGCCTGTAAAATTAATGATGTTATTTTACAAAGTGAATTTTATAGTGCTAAAAATCAAAGAGCCTTAAATGACTTTGTTTTAGAAGTTAATGAGCCAAATAAATTTAGAAGGCTTCTATCTTTACAAGAAAATAAGCAAGGTCATCAATTAGTGAGAACCGCTGAACTCGCTAAAATTGCTTTATCGGGAAAGAATGAACATCTAGCTGATTTAGGCTTTATAGAATCACAATTAAGTAAGAATATTGTGCAACAAGAACTCGCCAATGCGATTGATTCTAGTATTTCTCAGGTGGTGAGTTTAGTACTTGATGCGATTAAGCAAGGTGGTTGCAAACCTGATGTTATATATTTAACGGGTGGAAGTGCACAATCACCATTGATTAAAGCAGCATTAACGCACGCTTTAGGCGAAATACCTATGTTAAATGGAGATCACTTTGGCAGTGTGACTGCAGGTTTAACTAAATGGGCAAAGCAATTATTCAGCTAAGCGTATTAATTAAGTCTAGTCGCTAAATAATTTTGGTAATCAGGGATCTCTCGAGAGATTTCTGATGTCATTAAAGGCGATGATAACAGCATGTCAGCACTTGCCTCTGTACAAGCTACCGGAATATTCCAAACCGCAGCTAATCTTAATAATGCTTTAATATCTGGATCATGTGGTTGTGAAGCAAGTGGATCCCAAAAAAATATCAATATATGAATTTCATGTTCAGCAATTTTTGCACCTAGCTGCTGATCTCCGCCCATAGGGCCACTTAATAGCTTTTCAACCGGTATTTGGGTGGCTTGTTCTATTAAATTACCCGTAGTACCTGTGCCATAGAGTTTATGCTCTGCTAATAGACTTTTATGTTTTACACACCACCCCTCTAAAGATTGCTTTTTACCATCGTGTGCAACAAGTGCGATGTGTTTTTTAGCGGGTAATACTTTTTGTATTGTCTGCATACACTTCTCTTTTTATGTTTTAATAAATAATTACATAAAATCAACTCATTTCATAATGTAATTTTTGCTTATTATCTTTAATTAATAATATCAACATAGGCAGTAATAAGAGCATATGAAAGGCAACATAAAGTGGCGCAGTGAGATTTAATATGTGGGTTACTGTTACAAGTAAGCCTGCACCACTCATTTGCATTAAACCTATTAGGGCTGAGGCAGTACCTGCTTGTTTTGAAAAAGGTTCAAGTGCTTTACCGGCTGCAGAGCCAAGGGTAAGCGCGAAGCCTACAGAGGTAATAAATATTGGCACCATAAATGCCCAAGCTTGTTTTATGTTTGAAAATGCAATTAATAATATGCCGCCTAATACTAGTAATGTTAAACCGATAGTAAGTGCTTTTTTTGTGCTGCGTTTAATTAAAATGGGTGCAATAAAACTCGCTAATATACTAATGGAAGCATTAACAGAAAACCAATAGGTAAAGCTTTGCATTGTTAAACCTTGCTCTGTCATCAACCAAGCAGGGGCTGAAGTGACAAAGGCTAAAATTGCGGACATAGATAATAAACAAATAATGGCATTAAACATAAAACTTGCATTGCTGAGCATAGGCATAAAACGTCTAAAGTCTAAAATATTACCTTGGTAGTGACTATCTTGTGGTTTTGTTTCTTTATATGTTGTTAAAAATATAAATAAACTAATAAGACCGAATCCAGTTAAAAATAGAAAATTAACACGCCAACCAAACTCTGTTGTGAGCCAACTCCCTAAAATGGGTGCTAAAGCAGGTATAAAACAAACAATACCATTTAAATAAGTGATCATTTGTGCACTTTTATTTGCATTAAAGCTATCTCTTACAATTGCAAAACAAGATACAAATGTGGCACTGGCACCTATGCCTTGCAATATTCTTGCTATTAATAACATATCAAAATTAGTGGCTAAATAAGCTAGATATGAAGTAAAGGTATAAATCACTATGCCAAATAAGGCGATGGGTTTTCTACCGTATTTATCAGATAAAGGACCTAATATAAGCTGCGCGATACCTACACTGACCATAAATAGGCTAATTGTGAGTTTTACATCACTATTGGCCACATTTAAGCTGGTGGCAATTTCAACAAAAGCAGGTAAATAAATATCAATTGCTAATGGGCAAAAAATAACAAGTAGCACTAAAACGAGGATACTTCTAAATGTATTAAATGATTTTACGGTCATAAATAGAATAAGGTATATGTGAATAAATCTAAGGGCAGGGATTATATTAGATTTAAATTAAAAATATATAAAAAATGACCAGTTTATTTGGTCATTTTTTTATCATATTGATAATTATGTAACTATGATGTGCTGTTTTCAACACGGATTGCAGCTTTAATAATTTTCACTTCAGATGCAGTTCTGCCACTTCTGCTTCCTAAAGCCTCAATTTGTGGTAAAGAATCATCTAAACCCTTAACGACTTCACCAAATACAGTATGGCGACCATTTAAAAAAGGCGTGGCTTTAAATGTGATAAAAAATTGACTGCCGTCAGTATTTGGACCTGCATTTGCCATGCTTAAAATACCAGGCTTATCGTGTACTGCAGAATCTTTACTAAACTCACCTGCATATTTATAACCTGGATTTCCACGACCAGTTCCTAAAGGGTCTCCTCCTTGTGCCATGAAACCAGGGATCACGCGATGAAAAATTAAGTCATCATAGAAGCCGAGTTTTGTAAGATAAATCGTACTTGAAACATGCATAGGTGCGGTATCTGGCAATAATTTGATACTGATGTCACCATGATTTGTGTGTAAATCCCAAAAATAATCTTTACCTTGTGTAAATTCAACCAGTTCGGGTTTGGTTAATTGGGTCTTCCATTTGCTATCTTCAGTATTTACCTGTTGTTTAGCGATAAACTCATCTGTTTGTTTTATTGCAGGATCGGCTTGAAAACAGCCACTGAGTGAAAGAGAGATAAAGCTAGCACCAATTAATTTATACAGATTATTCATAAATTTACTTTTCCTTATGTTGTAGCGTTATTATGCCCACTTTATTTCAACAGTAAAGTCGCTTTTTGCTGCAGTTTATCAAGAAGTTGATTTAAATTTTTTTGTTCATCATCAGATAGCACTGTAAGTAACTCTTGCTCTTTTTTAAGCACTCTAGGAACTAATATTTGATAAATTTTCTTGCCTTGATCAGTCAAATATAATTGTGTGAACCGTTTGTCTTTAGCGTTAATAGTCTCTTTTATTAAATTATTTGAGCGCATTGAGTTAATAGCGCGACTGATTTGCATTTTTTCTAAATTAGTTAAAAAAGTAATTTGTTTGGCGGATAAGCCTGTTTGCTCACCTAAAATCGCCATAACACGCCATTCATGGCGAGATAACTCAAATTCACCAGTATAGACACTGGCAATATTTTCACTGATCGCTTGTTGTAACATCGCAAAGCGATATGGAAAAAATTGATTAAGGATCAGAGGTTCATGCTTATCTGTTTTATGCACTTTTTTACTCCAAATAATTGATATCAGTAAAATGCCTTAAAATGGAAAAAAAATCAATAGTAACATATGTTACTATTGACATTGGTAACGGATGTTACTAAATTAAGTGCAATTCGTTTTGGGAGAATAGAATGATCGACATTAAACAAATTCATCATGTGGCATATCGTTGCAATGACGCAAAAGAAACAGTCGCTTTTTATAAAGATAAGCTAAATATGGACTTTTTAGTTGCTATAGCAGAAGACAAAGTACCTTCAACAAATGAGGCTGACCCTTATATGCATCTATTTTTAGACGCTGGTGCGGGTAATATTTTAGCCTTTTTCGAATTACCTAATTCTCCTAAGATGGATAGAGATCATAATACACCAGAGTGGGTTCAGCATATTGCTTTTAGAGTTGAAGATGAAACTGCTTTAATGAGTGCTAAAGAGGAACTGATAGCAAAAGGTGTTGATGTATTGGGCCCTACTTGCCATGGCATTATTAAATCAATTTATTTCTTTGATCCAAATGGGCATAGATTAGAACTTACTTGTGTTACAGGTACAAGTGAACAAATGGCTGAATTAAAACGTGTAGCACCCGCTATGATAGAAGAGTGGAGTGTGACTAAAAAAGCGCCGAAACATGCAGCTTGGCTACATGAAAAAGAATTTTCAAAATAAACGAACAACTGTTGGTTGCTAGTTTATTTTGAGTAAATTTTGGCCGGGTAAGCTACCCGGTTTTTTTATTATTTGAAGCTTTACCTTTAATATCTGTGACATTTTCATCTTCAACAATTTGCTTGATACTTGCATCAATTTGAGCGCCAGATTCAATGCTAATTGTTTTATGGTTTATATCACCTTTGATGTGAGCTGTTTGTTCTAAAGTTACTTTTATCGCATTAATAGAGCCCGTGACTTTACCTTTTACAGTGACTTCTTGTGCATCAATATTACCGTCGACCCAACCTTGCTCTCCGATAGTGAGGCTATTGATATTAATTTCACCTTCAATTTTACCGTCAAGTTGAATTAGCCCTTGGCTTATTACATTGCCTTGAATCACGACATCAGCACCAATAATTGAAGGCGTTGCATTTTTATTAAGCGGAGCTGGTTGTGTTTGGTCTTTACTTTTAGAGAACATTTTCTAATGCCTTTGTTATTTTTAACGGATTTACCGTTTTATTATTAAACATGACTTCATAGTGTAAATGTGTACTTGTACTTCGGCCTGTACTGCCCATTAAGCCGATGACATCATTTTTACTAACAGTCTGTCCTTTTTTAACTTTTATTTTATGAAGATGGCCATAGCGAGTAGAAAACCCATTTAAATGATCAATTTCAATAAAGTTACCATAACTACCATTTTTACCAGCACGTTTTACTGTGCCTTTAGCAGGCGAAAATATTTGTGTTTTTATCCAACCTGCCATATCAATGCCTTTATGCATAGAGCGGCGCTTGGTGATCGGATCTTTGCGGTAGCCATATAAGCTTGAAATGTAATAATCTTTCGCGGGCAGTTTTACTGGCACATTCTGTAAAGTGAGTTCTAATTCTTTGAGTTCAATTAATTGATCAATAACATTTTTTTGCTTATCAGTCGCTTTGCTTGATAGCTCATATAATGGGCCGCCTTGCGCTAAGGTACTATTTACAAAATGCGATTTAATCATTTCATTAGTAATACCTGCGTTATTTAGGGCTTTATCTAGAATATTTTGGCGGTGTTGAACTTGTTTCGCTAATTGAGTTAAATCATTATGCTGTTTTAATCTAATATTTGATAATTGCTTGTGACTAATATCCATTTTATCTAATAAAGAGGTACTTTCATTTGATGAAGTTTGCGTATCAACTTGATGTTCAGTAGGTGTAATATTTCCCTCTTTTTCAGGGCTTATAGCAGAGGGTAATGAATCAAGTATATTTTGTAAAAATACTTGCTGTTCTTGAAGCTGTGTTAGTTGTTTATTTAAACTTTGGTGTTTTTCTTGATATTGATTTGTTAGCTGATCTAAATCTTGTTTAGATTGTTGTAAATTAGTATGGCTACTAGATATTTTTTGATTTAAAGCAAAATATTGTGTACTAGAATATACAAACCAAATAAATGTAATAGTAATGATACTTAACAATGAAAGTTGTACTACACCTGTGATATTAAGGTATTTAACTTCTCCGTTTTGTCGGATCAGTAATTGACGCTCAGGTAAATGGTGTTTATATATTTTCTTTAACGGGCTTAACATTTAACTTTTAATTTATTCAACGCTTAATCTTTCTACGATACCAAATTTTAATAAAATAAAAAAGGGTATGTTTCTATTAATAAAACATACCCTTAGATTACTAAAAGTTATTATTATTTAGTTGGTAATATAGTACCTTCAACAGAGCCGAAACCAATGCGAGCATAACCATCAGCTTCACACCAACCGCGCATAATCACTTTATCGCCATCTTCTAAGAATTTACGCTGCTCACCATTACTTAAAGTGATTGCTTCTTTGCCACCACGTGAAAGTTCTAGCATAGAACCTGCTTCAATATGTTCAGGACCTGACTGTGTACCAGAACCTAACATATCACCAGGCACAAAATTACAGCCGTTTACTGTATGGTGAGTTACCATTTGTGCTACTGTCCAATATGAATGTTTAAAGCTAGACTCTGATACTTTAGAAGCTTCAATGCCATCTTTACGCATTTGTTCAGTTTCAATTTGAACATCCATAGTGACATCAAAAGAACCCTGTTCACGGTTTTCTTTAGAGTCTAAGTATTCAAGTGGTTGTGGATCGTTTTCATCACGTGTCCAAGATGTACGGTATGGCGCAAGTGCTTCTGTTGTCACAATCCAAGGAGAAACGGTAGATGCAAAGTTTTTAGCAAGGAATGGGCCTAAAGGTTGGTATTCCCAAGCTTGTAAATCACGTGCTGACCAGTCATTAAATACACAGAAGCCAAACACATGATCTTCTGCATTTTTAATTGAGATAGCATCACCTAGATCGTTACCTTTACCTAAGTAAATACCCATTTCAAGCTCGTAATCTAAACGTTTAGCTGGGCCAAATGATGGTACATCAGCATCTGGCGCTTTAGTTTGACCTTTAGGGCGGTGAAATTCTTGACCAGAAACATCAATTGAAGAAGCACGACCGTGATAGCCAATTGGTACCCATTTGTAGTTAGGTAATAGTGGGTTATCAGGGCGGAATAAACTACCTACTGCAGTAGCATGATAAATTGAAGTGTAAAAATCAGTGTAATCACCAATATGACAAGGCATTGAAAACTCAATATCAGCTTGTGAAATTAAGCTAGTTTCTAAAGTTGCTTGATGTTCAGAACCTGCACGTAATGCTTTTGATAAAGCTAAACGTAGTGCAGACCAATATTCGATACCCATGCCCATAAATTCATTAAGTGCTGCTGCATTCGCTGCAACAACAGCTTCTTGTGCAAGACCTGTAAAAATATTTGCGTTAGCAACAACACTTAAGTCAAGTACTTGTGAACCGATAGCTACGCCACCACGAAACTCTTCATTTGAATCTTTACGACGAAATACAGCAAAAGGTAAATTTTGAATCGGGAAGTCTGTTGTTGCATCATTTGCAGATGATACCCAAGACGTTAATTTTATATCATGTGTTTCGTTAATAAGGCTCATAAATTTTCCTTTTCGGACTATGTCATTTTTAATAAAAATCTATTGTGTATATAGATATAGCCGATTGTAATTATTTAAAGTGTAGAAATAGAAAAAAGCAGATTTAAAATCTGCTTTAGTTCTTAGCAATTTGGAACTGTTTTAAATCTTAATTTAAAGCACACCACGTTTTCTTTGGTCTCTTTCAATTGATTCAAATAATGCTTGGAAATTACCTTCACCAAAACCACCATCATCAACACGTTGGATCATTTCTATGAAGATAGGACCAAATAAGTTTTTAGAGAAGATTTGTAATAAATAACAATCATCACCTTGGCTATCAACTAAGATTTGATGTTTTCTGATTTTCTCTTTGTCTTCTTTAACCCAAGGTACACGATCGAAAATAGTATCGTAATATTCAGGGATAATATCTAATGTTGCGATAGTAGATTGGTCTAGCTTATCTAATGAACTTACAAGGTCATTTGTTAAGAAAGCAATATGCTGAACACCTGGACCGTCGTATTTTTCTAAGTACTCATCAATTTGGTTATTTTTATCGCCTTTACCTTCGTTGATAGGAATACAGAAAGTTTCACAAGGAGACTTAAGTGCGTAAGATATAAGTGCTGTTTCAACACCTTTAATATCAAAGTAGCGTACTTCAGTAAAACCAAAAATATCTTTATAGAAATTAGCCCATGTTTCCATCGTACCTTGATAAACATTGTTAGTTAAATGGTCTATTCTTAAGAAACCTTTATCTTCAACAACTTTTTGTTCTGCTAAATCTTCAAAATCATTAGCATAGATAGAACCTTTATCACCAAATACATCGATGAAGTATATTAAGCTATCGCCAATACCAAAGATGGCTGGATAAGGTAAATCTTTATGTGTTGAATCTGTCGCAGGCTTTGCACCACGCTTTACAGCTTCTTCAAAAGCAGCTTCAGCATCGGCAACACGCCAACCCATAGAGCAAATAGCAGGGCCGTGGCTTTTAGCAAATTCAGCAGAGAAACCTTCGCGGCTATTATTTAATAAAAAGTGGATATCATTTTGATTGAAATAAACAATGTCTTTACCTTTAAATGTCTTTAGTTTTGAAAAACCAAAGTCAGTAAATACTTGTTCCATATAATCCGCATCAGGAGTTGCATATTCTGTAAATTCGATGCCCATTAAACCTAATGGATTAGTTGATTCGCTCATTTTAAATGCTCCTACAAATCTCTCTAAAAATTCGTATTTAATATAGTTAGTATCATTTGTTACCGAATGATTAACTATTATTAATATAAGTAAAAGCCCTAAGCCCAATTTAGTAAAGGTGCTCAGATGTAAATAAAAGTGAACAAAAGTATATTTTTTGAATTTAGCTTAGTTATACAGCTTAAATACTCTGAAATATTTAAATTCTAACAAATAATAAAAGTTTAAAAATAGAACTGTTTTAGCTTAAGTCTTTGTTATTTAGTTGGAAGTAAGTTTATATTTAAATCGTAATCTAAGGAAAATATACGAAACATACATGTAAATAAAACAGTACAAAATGTATAAATTAAAATAGGTTCTATAATTTCGACATGTATAGAAAATATCATTTTGATAATTTTAATGTTGTATTTATGAAGGCTATAAGAGATGGCTTATTAGAACATGCAAATGTGGAAGAAAAAAGTAGAGCTATTAGTAATATAGTATTAATTTATTTAGTAATAATGTACTGTATGTTATTATATTTGCAAGATTGGCAATAATTTCACTAGAGTGTAATGTTGTGTAATTAACTGTTGTTATTGATTTTTGTGCTTAAATACTTCAATTCTATTCACAAAAATGTATTTCAATATTGTTAGGTATTTTTAGGATTTTAAATATGCAAGAATTAAAACTAACCGAAGCAGGGATTGTAGTATCTATTCAGGGGAAAGTATCAGTAATTTCTTCAGATGGCCAGATCCGTATTTTGAAACCTGGTGATAAGCTTCAGGTTGGTGATATAGTTTTAACTTCTAAAAATTCTAAAGCAATCATTCAGTTTGAAGATCATAATACGGTAACAACTGTTGATGAGTCTTGCGCTGCTTGTATTTTAATTAATAATGATGAACAAGTTAGCGCTAACATACAAAATGTAGACACAGATGCTTTTGATGAATCTGATGTTCTCGCATTACAGCAACTTATTTTAGATGGGGTAGACCCAACAGATACAACTTCAAATGATGAAATAGCTGATTTACAAGAGTTAATAGCTCAAGGTATCGATCCAACTGCTACACCTGAATTTGAAGCGGCTGCTGCTGGCGCGACGGGTAACCAGGGTTCAACAATTTCTCCTCGAATAGATGCCACAATAGAACAAATAGATGTAACAGCTGGTTATGATACTGATTATGCCACATCTAACTTAAATACCGTTGAAAACACTGAAGAAACACAAGTAAGAAAAGCAATTATCACAGGGGAAGATCAAGGTACTGCGGTTGAAGATATTGCACCTCGCATCAGTGGCAAACTTGAAATATCAGATACGAATATAGATGAATCAAAATTCAATGTAGCTGAAATCCAAACTCAGTATGGTATGTTGACAATAGATGAGAACGGTAATTGGGTATACTCACTTAATAACGAATCAGATGTGATCCAAACATTAGATGTTGGAGAGTCATTATCTGAAAATATCATAGTTACATCGATTGATGGTACAGAGCATACCATATCTATAATAATTCAAGGTAATGAAGATCTATCAGTTATTAGCTTAGCTGATGGTGACACAGATCTAGGCTCAGTTACTGAAGATGAGTCAGTTACGAATAACCAACTTAGCACTAATGGCCATTTAACCGTTACTGATACAGATAGCTCAGATAAAGCTGCATTTGATATTAATTCAGTAACAAGCACTAATACCCTAGGCACATTGACCATAGATGAAAATGGTAACTGGGTCTACAACATAGATAATACTCTGGCAGCTGTTCAAGGATTGGATGAAGGCGAAAGTTTTACTGAAACTTTCACTGTAATGACGATTGATGG
>NZ_JAHKQC010000008.1:0-137444 GCF_018860845.1 Pseudoalteromonas sp. C2R02
CCACACAGATGATTACTTAAATTTTTAAAGAACGTTTCAAGCTTTTTGGCTAGTGCCGTTTTGCTTGGGGTGTGCATAATACACCGTGATTATTTTGAGTCAAGATTTAATTTAAAAGTTTTTACAAAATTTTAAATCTAGTTTTAATTAACTCTACCAACCTAGTCGATGTCGCTACATCCCTTTAAGAATGTTGCTTTCCGTCTGTGTCGGTGGAGGCGCAGTATAGAGAGATTCTATCTCAGCGCAAGTGTTTTTTTTATCTTTTTTCACTTAAAAACTTCACAGCTACTTTAACTACAATTTACATACAAGATATTCACAAAAATCTGTGCATAACTTAGTATAAATGTCTTTCAATAAGGTATTTGCTTCATATAATCATAATTTCTATTTCCTCTACTATATATAATGCTAATATTCTGTTTATATATATGTACTCGATATTCAAGAATTAGCTCATTGCTTATTTAAATTTTCTAAATAATGAATTCACGGAATTAATATAAGATGAAAATCATCAGTTTTAATATAAACGGCTTGCGTGCTCGCCTTCATCAATTACAAGCAATCATAGACAAACATCAGCCTGATATTATCGGTTTGCAAGAAATAAAGGTTCATAATGATGCTTTTCCTGTAGCTGACGTTGAAGCTATGGGCTATCACGTTTATTTTCATGGTCAAAAAGCGCATTACGGTGTTGCTATGTTATGTAAAAAAGAAGCTGATGTAGTTCAAATGGGCTTCCCTACTGATGATGACGAAGCTCAAAAACGTATGGTCATGGTAACCACCACAAATAATGCAGGTGAAAAAGTGACAGTGTTAAATGGTTACTTTCCTCAAGGAGATAATATTAGCCATGAAACTAAGTTTCCGTATAAAAGACAATTTTATAAAGATCTGATGGGCTATTTAAATGAACACCATACTAATGATGAAAATATCGTTGTCATGGGCGATATTAATATCTCTCCTACAGACTTAGATATCGGTATTGGTGAACCAAACGCTAAACGTTGGTTAAAAACAGGAAAGTGTTCATTTCAACCTGAAGAAAGGCAATGGTTAGCAACATTGATGGATTGGGGCTTCAAAGATACATTTAGAGAGCAAAATCCAGATGTATCTGATCGCTACTCTTGGTTTGATTATCGTTCAAAAGGTTTTGTAGATAATCGAGGTTTAAGAATTGATGTTGTATTGGCGACTAATTCATTAGCACAACAGTGTATTGATACAGGTATCGATTATGAATTAAGAGGTATTGAAAAGCCATCAGATCACGCACCAATTTGGTCTGAGTTCAAATAATATGACTTTAGATTATATTTGTCCTATTTGTTCTTTAGCGCTGACATTAAGTGAGCGAACTCTTAAGTGTAGTAATAATCATAGCTTTGACTTTGCAAAAGAGGGATATGTAAACCTGTTACCTGTTCAAAATAAAAAAAGTAAAGATCCTGGCGATAATCTTGAAATGGTACAAGCGCGTCGCAATTTTTTAGCTAAAGGTCACTATGCTTTTTTACAAAGTGCAGTTGCACAAAAAGTTAAAGACTTAGGCACTGAAAAGACAATCATCGATTTTGGCTGCGGTGAAGGATTTTATACGCAAGCTTTACAGAAATCAGCACTCAATAGTAAAGTTTATGGCATAGATATCTCAAAACCTGCTGTAAAATATGCAGCAAAACGTTACCCTGACTGCCACTTTAGTGTTGCTTCCATCGCACAAGCTCCTTTTAATGATTTGCAAGCTGATGCCATAGTCAGTATTTTTGCACCATTATTTGATGATGAATTATCGCGTTTATGTAAAGATAAACTCATTGTTGCTAGCCCTGGACCTAAACATCTTTTTGAACTTAAACAGCAAATATACCAAGATGTTAATTTACATACGCCAGTTCCGTGCCCAAATGGATTTGAAAGTTTTAGTGAAGAGATTTTAACGGCAACTGTAATACTTGATATTCCTACAGCAAAAGATTTAGTTATGATGACACCCTTTGCATGGAAGTTTAGACCTGAGCACTGGCACGCTTTAGAGCAAAAAAAGAATATAGAAGTTACATTAGAATTTTACTTATCAACATTTAAAAAAATCATTTAGCTTATTTTCATTTTTAACAAAAAAGGCTTCCCTGGGTAAATCAGGGAAGCCTTTTTTAATTGTTAATAGTTGCTTAACTATTTAATAATAAATGAGCATAAATACTTGCTGCATATCCTAGTGCAATAACAGGCGTCCATTTTAAATGACTAAAGAATGTATAATACCCTCTTGCCTGCCCCATTAATGCAACACCTGCAGCTGAGCCAATCGAAAGTAAACTACCGCCAACACCTGCAGTTAAAGTCACAAGTAACCATTGTGAGTGTGGCATTTCTGGTTGCATTGTTAATACCGCAAACATGACCGGAATGTTATCTACAATAGCAGAAAGAATACCAACCAAAATATTAGCATTGGTAGCACCAAGTTCTCCGTACATAAATTCTGAAATTAAACCTAAGTAGCCAATATAACCTAAACCACCAACTGCTAAAATCACACCATAGAAAAAGAATAAGGTGTCCCACTCTGCTTTGGCTATTTTATCAAAGATATCAAAATCATCTGTTCTTGTTCGACCAGCGGGAACGTCTGATGTATTTAATTTACCTTGACCAGATTTTTTAATATAGAAACCAAACAGTTTTAAATAAGCTAAACCTAACATCATGCCAAATACAGGTGGTAAATGTAGGAAGTTATGGAATGATACTGCAGTGATGATAGTTAAAATAAATAAGCCAACTATGGTTAAGCCGCCATTTTTAATTTGAGTCACGTCACCTGCTCCAGTTTTAGGGCTGCCTTTAGGAAGGAAAAACTGCATTATAAACGCAGGGATCACATAGTTAACGATTGATGGAATAAATAACGCGAAAAACTCCGTGAATTGTACTATCCCTTTTTGCCATACCATTAAGGTTGTTATATCGCCAAACGGACTAAATGCACCACCGGCATTAGCACCAACAACAATATTTACACAACTCATGGCAACAAATTTAGGTTCATCTTTACCGACTGCAAGTACAACAGCACACATGATCAGGGCAGTTGTTAAATTATCTGCAATTGGAGAAATAAAGAAAGCAAGGATACCTGTAAGCCAAAACAACGCTCTATAGCTATAACCTTTTAATATTAAAACATCACGTAGCGCATCAAATACATTACGTTCAAGCATTGCATTTATATAAGTCATCGCGACTAATAGGAAAAAGAAAAGTTCAGCGTACTCTAGAAAGTTATGACGAATTGCAACTTCTGCCGAGTGTGGCATACCTTGAGAGTTATAGAAGGCAGCTATCAGAATCCATATAAGACCTGCGGCTAATAAAACTGGCTTTGATTTACGTAAGTGTAGTTTTTCTTCAAGAATAACTAAAGCATATGAGAGTACAAAGATTGCGAGGGCTGTATACCCTATCCAATGTGATGTTAAATCTATGCTATCGCCTCCTCCTGAAGCAAAAGTTGAACCTGAAAAGACAAGTGCGACCAGAGTGATTAAAAGATGTTTCATGTAGTTTAGCGTCCCCAAATGTTGCGATTATAATATCGAGCGATAGCACCAATAATTATGCCCACAGTAGATTGAATCTATGCGGGGCAAAGTAGCACTATTTAACTTATTTTTATTGATTTAAAACAAACAAACGATACACGGAATGATTATTATGATTTTTAGTTTGTTTTATGGTTTAAATATCATCAATGTTAATTATTTTTCTCTTCTCGTATGTTCGAGTCTCGAAAGTAAGCTTGATGTATCATGGCGACCGCCACCTAATGATTGCACTTCGCTATAGAATTGATCAACTAATGAAGTAACAGGTAAGCTTGATTGATTACTTCTTGCTTCGTTTAATGCTATGCCTAAATCTTTTCTCATCCAATCTACAGCAAATCCGAAATCATACTCACCTTTACACATCGTTTTGTAACGGTTTTCCATTTGCCAAGACCCAGCGGCTCCTTTTGAAATAGTTTCAATCACTTTCTCAGCATCCAGGCCTGCGTTGCGTGCAAAGTGTAGGCCTTCTGCTAATCCCTGTACTAAACCTGCAATACAAATTTGATTCACCATCTTGGTTAATTGACCTGAACCAATTGGACCTAATAATTGACTAAATCTCGAGTAGCAGTCCATTACAGGTTGCACTTTATCAAAAATGGCTTGTTCACCACCTGTCATCACAGTTAAAACACCATTTTCAGCCCCAGCTTGCCCTCCTGAAACAGGTGCATCTAAAAATGAGATCCCTTTGTTTTGTGCCGCTTGTGCAACTTCTCTGGCAACCTCGGCTGATGTCGTAGTATGATCAACTAAAATACTCCCTTGGGCCAAACCCGCAAGCACGCCTGATGATCCCAGTGCTACTTCACGTAAATCATCATCATTACCAACACATACAAAAACAAACTCCGCTTCAAACGCAGCTTCAGATGGGGTAGATGCCATAGCGCCACCATATTGTTCAACCCACTTTTTTGCTTTGGTTTCAGTTCTGTTAAATACAGTTACGTCAAAACCTGCATTTTTCAAATGGCCAGCCATAGGATATCCCATAACACCTAAACCGATAAAAGCGACTTTAGTTGACATTTTTTTACCTTTTTATTAAGCACTTATACGAAAAACCATTTATCTGTTTAAAAAGACAAACGGTTTTAGAATTTCATTAATTAATATTTATTATTTGAATGCTACATTAGCAAAAACTGCGGTCATTAATATTGGACAAACGTAGCGTACATACTGTGCAAACCAATAATGAAGCCCTTTTGAAACCGCTAATAACTTATTGCCTCTTTTCCATAACCAGCCAACAGTTATAAAATAAAACAGTCCCATTAATGGCAGCTGATACTGGGTAAATACTTGGATCACTAAACCAAATAACCAATCAAAATTTAAAATAATGATGCTAGATGCAACAAAAATTATAAGTGTCACTAACCATGTTGCTTTTTTTCTAGAAACGTTTTTATTTTCAACTAAAAAGGCTACTGGGATTTCAGTTGAAGAAATTGTTGAGGTGATAGATGCAATTGACATTAAAACAAAAAAGATAAAACCAACATACAAACCAACTTGGCCCATAGAGCTGAATAATTCTGGTAAAACAGCAAAGATCAACTGCCCTTCACCAATTAGTTTTCCATTTTGAAATACATCTACACCATGACTTTGAGCCACATATAACGCAGGGATTATTAATAGGCCAGCAAGAAACGCCACGCTGGTATCTAATAAGGCAACCGATAAAGTAAGTTTAGGTAAATTAGCATCAGGTTTGAGATATGAACCATAAATCATCATACAGCCAACACCAAGTGATAACGAGAAAAACGCTTGGCCCATAGCTGCGATTATAAGTTCAGGATCAGTGATCTGATTAAAATCAGGCTTTAAATAGGCACTAAAACCGGCCATTGCACCATCTAACGTGGCAATATAAGCAATAAGTAAAACCAGCAATATTAAAAGTAAAGGCATTAATCTGCGCGACCAAGTTTCAATACCCGACTTCACTCCTTTTAGAATGATACTGGCACTTAATACCAGCATGAAAGGTGTGAAAATAAAGTTACGTAGCGTTGAGTCACCTTTTAGAAACTCACTCACTTGCGTAAAGTTAAGTAAAGTTGCTATAGGTTCTAAACTATATGCAAGCATCCAACCAGCTACAATTGAATAAAAACTCAACATAACAATTGCACCTGATAAGCCGATATATCCAGCTGCAGCGCCCATGTTTTCTGAGTTTTCTTTACATGCTTGTTTTAAGGCCTCGACTGGGTTGGCTTGCGCACTGTGCCCTAAATATAATTCGGTATACAGTGCAGGTAAGGCAAGCAGAAAAATAACAAGAAAATATACCAGTAGAAAAGCACCACCACCATGATTTGCAGCTTGAGTAGGGAAACCCCAAATATTGCCAAGTCCAACAGCTGCGCCGGCCGCTGCCAGTACAAAACCTAAACGACTTTGAAAGCCATCACGTAATTCTGCCATTTTATTATTATCTCTTATTATTATTATGTATCATGCATGCCAACAGAATCGAATTTTACAGGCTTATCGGCCTATATAGCAAGTAACATAAGACAGGAACCATGATATTTAGTCCCTTTTTTAAAAATGAACTTAAAATAGAAAATAAACAAGATAAAAAGATCCTAAGCTCAGGAATAAACCTATTCATTTTATCATCACAACAAGTTGAGATTGATAAGTTTCCCTATGAAAAAATATTTTCAGAATTTGAAATTTCCACTATCGATAAACGAAAAAAGTATTCTGCAAAACAAGAGTACTTAGCTAGCCGTTATATTATAAAAAAATTAATAACCACTATAATAAACTGTGAATTTACTCAAATAGAAACTAAGTTCAATCAACAACTCAGTCGTTTAGAAGTACTTTATAATAATAAACCTTTGCCGATATCTATCTCCATTTCCCATAGTAAAGGCATGGTTTGTGTAGCGCTAAGTCAGATAAGCCAATCATTTGGCGTAGATTTAGAGCATATCAATCAAAAGCGGTCATTTATAAAATTAGCTAATCATTTTTATCATGAAAATGAAGTGCAGCTTATTTCAACTGCAAATCAGCCCCATACTATTTTTTATAGGATTTGGACTTTAAAAGAGGCACTTGCCAAAACGATTCGATTACCCATATCGCAATTATTAAGTAAAAACGTTTTTGAAGAAATCCAAAAACGTCAATTATATACAGCATCATGTCATTATGATGGTTTTGATATTACCTTGATAAATAACACGCCATTAAATAATGTTGTTCTCAAAACCATAAATATGCCTTTAAGCCTCTAACAATCTACTATGGATTGATTGAACAATATGATCTGAACGAGATTGCTCAACTAAAAAACATAGATTATGTTTACTTGCACCGTGGCAGATCATACGAATGTCAAAATCAGATAATACTTGCATCAAATTAACTTCCTGTTGCTGTAATTGAATTTGAGAACCAATTAAAGCGATAAGCGTTAGGTTATTTTCAACTGTCACATGACAAAATTCAGAAAGTAAGTCTAAGCATGCTTGATCTAATTCAGGACGACTGGCATTTGGCGCATTATCTAGTGTAAGTGCAACACTTATTTCCGAAGTCGTTACTAAATCAACTGAAATATTATATTGCGCTAAAATCGTAAATACTTTTGCTAAAAAACCGCTCGCCAATAACATTTCAGGGCTTTTTAACGTTAATAAAATTTGATTTTTACGTTGTGTAACAGCACGAATGCCACTATGTATTGTTTTTTCTTTTTCAATCCAAGTACCACCTTCATTAGGCTCACGACTTGAGCCTACAAATACAGGTATACCCGCCCGACTTGCTGGCAAAATAGTTGCAGGATGAAGTACTTTAGCACCAAAAGTTGCCATTTCAGCAGCTTCATCAAAACTCAATTTAGCGATCGGCGTTGCTTTAACACACAGTCTAGGATCTGTAGAGAAAATACCAACAACATCAGTCCAAATATGTATCGCAGAAGCATCAATTGCCTCAGCAAATAAAGCTGCACTATAATCAGAACCGCCACGCCCCAAAGTTGTGGTATTGCCCTGATTATCTGAACCTATGAATCCTTGTGTAACAACCACTTGAGATTCTAGTAAAGGACATAAATCTGTTAATGCGGCATCTTTTGTTGCTGAAATATTAGGTATTGCTTTACCATGCTGACTATCAGTTTTAAGTACATCTCTTGCGTCAAAACGTACTGCATTGATATCCAACCCTCGTAAAACTTGAGTAAATAAATATGATGATAACCTTTCACCAAAGCTTAATAATGCATCTTTGTTTTTTTCACTTGGATTATCATTTTGAGCAAGCTCTTGAAATAAATTAAGCGTTTGGTTAAAACCATCCGCTAAATCTGAATCTAAAGTGATATTTTTCAATATAGAGTTTTGAATGTCACATACTTGTGTAACGTGTTTATTACGCTCAATCTGAGTTAAATTATTTTGGCATAATGCAACTAAATGATTGGTTACACCCGCACTGGCACTCACTGCAACTAAGCGCACTTGTGAGTTGTTTTGAATAATTTGAGCGCAACGGCTCATCGCGTCGAAATCGGCAACACTTGTGCCACCAAATTTTGCTACAACATAAGATGAATTCATGGGATCTCCTAATACTTATAAGGAGAACTTGGCAGGACTAAAATCTAGATACTAAAAGTATTAAGGCTATAAAATGTCTCAGCCAGAAGCTCTCCACCTTATTAAAACTTAAATTTAAGCTTTAATACTCGGTGACAATTTTTGAGGATTCAGCCTCAAAAACCGAAAAACAATTTCACGGCGAAATCATTTCTCTCGGCGAAAGTCCCCCTCATTAGTGATCTCTGGATACCGCTCCTCACACTAATATACCTGGCTTTCGCTCCTCTTCTGTTATTTGAAGCTTAAAATGCTTCAAATAAAACCCTACCAAATAGTAGGGACTTGAAATTTACATTTTAGACGTCTAGCTGTCAATAATTAATTTGGCTGAAATTAAATTAAACGTTTGGCATTAAAAATCCGGCTAAATATGCACCAGTGTAACCTACTGTATATGCGATTAATAAATAGAAGCTCATTTTCAAATAACTTAGGAATGTAAGCTCCTTAATTTTGCTCATAGCAATAATACCGGCTGCTGAACCAATAATTAGCATAGAACCGCCCACACCTGTAGCATAAGTAAATGCAAGCCATTGTCTTGGATCCATCGCGATATCAGCTTTTAATAATGCCGCGGTTAATGGCACATTATCAACTGCTGCAGATAAAATTCCCATTAAGTAATTTGCATACTCAGGTGCTAAAATTTCATATAAATGCGTAAACTGATTTAATACCCCAACTTCTTTCATTGCACCAACAAGTAATAAAACACCTACAAAAAATAGTAAAGTATCGTATTCAATTTCACGTATATAATCGATGATTTTTTTATTCACATCTTTCTTACGCATTAAAAATTGTGCAACTAAAAACATTAAAGATAAACCAAATAAGAAAGTCAGAACAGGCGGCACTTGATACATTACACTTAAAAGCAAAGTTGCAGTAATAGTAGATAAAAATATTACCGCAATTGTAATATCTGTTTTTTCTATTCTTCTATGTGATTGCGCCTCAAATGTTAAAGTACCATTCATGTTCAATGACAGTAACCCCGCTAAAATCAGTACACTGAAAGCTGATGGCACGACTAATAAAAGTAAATGCCCTATTGTTACTTTGTCAGCTAGGAATATCATTAATGTTGTTACATCGCCTGTGATCAATGATACTCCGCCCGAATTTACGGCAAAGATAATTAAAGTTGCGTACTTGATACGTTTTTTAGCTTCTAACTTGAGTGAAAGAACAACAGCAAGAGAAATAAGTGTTGCAGTAATATTATCTGATATAGAAGAGAATAAGAAAGCTGCTAAACCGATTAAAAACATCAACTTTCTTTCAGTGATTTTCTTTGGCATCACTCTATGTACCAAGTTTTGTATAAAACCCTTTGAGTTTAAATAAGCAACAAATGTCATGGCTGACATTAAAAATAACCATAAGGTCGCTATTTCCAAAATATTATGGTCTAACTGATGCTGTACTGTTTCAGTGGTTTGACCGTTAATAGGTGAGATAAATGCAATAATCCAACATAAAGTACCAAAAAATAATGTTGTTTTTGCTTTATTAACATGAATAATATCTTCAATCACAATTAATAAAAATGCGATTGCGACCAGAGCCAATATGATGCCAGTAACCATTGGGTTTTTAACCTTTTACAAAATAATGAAAAAAATGGGGTACAAATTTGGCGCGCAGTCTAACACTTAAATTCATATAAAACTATGCGCCTTTTTGATCTAGATTAAGGCTAAAAACTTATAAAAGATATATATGAGATTAAGGTGAATATTTATTAAAAGTTTAAGTTAAATTTAAAAGAAACCAGACATAACGCGGTTAGTTAATAACTAAAAAGAGTAGAAAAAACAAAAAAATAGGAAGTTCATGCACGACAAGTGTAAAATATTTCAGTTGTATATATCAAATATAACTGTGTTATAACTATACAAAAAAACCAACCTAATAAACTTAGATTGGTTTTGGAATTATTATGTTTGAATTATTCAATGATTATTTTTGAGTATGTTTCTTCATCCAGTCAAAAACTTCACCGTACCAATGAACTCTATTATCTTTATTTAAGATCCAGTGATTTTCATCTGGATAAATAACCAATTTAGACTCAATGCCCATACGTTGTAAAGTTGTATAAGCTCCTAAGCCTTGAGCATATGGTACACGGTAATCTTTCAAGCCGTGGATCACTAACATAGGTGTTTTCCAGTTTTTAGTAAAAGAAGCTGGATTGAATTTCTTATAATCTTGGGTATCAGCCCAAAATGCGCCGCCCATATCATGCTCTGGAAACCAAAGTTCTTCAGTACTTTGATAAAAGCTATCCATATCAAATAAGCCCGCATGATTGATTAAACAGTTAAAACCGTCTGTCCAATTACCAGCTATCCAATTCATCATATAACCACCGTAAGAAGCCCCTAATGCACATGCATTATCAGCATCTAACCAAGTTTGTTGTTTTGTGATGAACTCAAAACCTTTTTGTAAGTCTTCTAAAGGTTTACCACCCCAATCTCTTGAGATTGAATCAGTAAAATCTTGTCCGTAACCCGTTGAACCATGGAAGTCTATCATCACAACGCCATACCCTTGCGCCGCCCATAATTGTGCATTCCAACGAGAACTAAATAAATTACCAAATGATCCCTGAGGGCCACCGTGTACTAAAAATGCGATTGGATACTTTTCACCTTGCTGAACTTTCTCTGCATCAAAGTTCCATGGTTTAACAAAATAACCATGCACTTTTTCATCATTCCAACCAGGGAAGTTAAACTGTTCAAACTCACCAAATTGAACATTAGCTAATGTATCTTTATTAATATCCGTTAACTGATGTAAATCAGAACCATCACGGTTAATTGAGAATATATTTTTTGGCGAATTCAAAGCATGGCGACTAAATATTATTTTATTGCCCGCTAAATGTAAGTCTCCAGCACTACCATCTGAGTATATTTTTCTCACATCACCAAAATTAGTACTGATCTCATAAATACTTTTTTGACCTACATCTTGTGCTACAACATATACAGCACGATTATTTGGGGCAAAAGTAAAGCTTGAAACACTACGATCCCAAAGAGGCGCGATTTCTTTTAATTCTGAGGTTTTTAAATCTTTTAGCATTAAAGAGAATTTATCTGCTTCAAAACCTTGTTTTTTCATGGCGAGATAAACCATAAAACGTCCATCAGCAGAAAATGCAGGTTGTGAATCCCATGCTTTATTCTCTGCAGTCAAATTTTCAACTTCGCCACCTTCAATCGATACTTTGAATAAATCATAGTTTGTTGTCCAAGCTTGATCTTTACTTGGCGCTTTAGCTGAAAATACAACATTTAAACTATCTTGTGTAAAAGTCACCTCTTCCATGCCTGCAAAAGGTTTGGCAGGAATATCTGTATCCCAGTCAGGTGTTATATCTGATGCTTGAACTGCTGCTTTAGCTGATATATCTGCAACAAATATATGGCTTCTAAATTCAGTTTTCCAAGTGTCCCAATGACGTACAGGTAATTGTTTATACACTTTTGCTGTGTGTTTTACATTTTCAAGTTCATGCTTTTTATCAACAGAACATTGAATTGTTTGACACGTTGGGAATACTTCTAAAGCCAGTGCTAACTTTTTATTATCAGGTGACAGCTTATAGCCATTTACACTTAACGCTAAATCAGTCAAAGCTTGTGCTTCGCCACCATTTAATTTTAATTGCCAAACCTGAGTCGACTCAGTTCTATTAGCTAAAAATAAAATACTGTTATTGTCATTAGTCCAAGTGACATCTGATTCTGTTGCAGGATGCGATGTTAGCTTTTTATCTTTTGTATTAGATGCTAAATCTTTTAAATATAAATCACTGCCTGATTGTGTTTTTAAAGCATAAACTAACTTAGAACCATCAGGAGAAACACTCATACTATGAACAGAATTTAATGAGTTTAACGTTTCAACTGTGAATGCTTCTTTTGTTGTTTCTTGTGCCTGAGCAACAGTTACAACTGAGCCAGCAAGCAGTGATAAAGCGAATACTTTTTTCATTTTTATCCCTTTTTATTTCGCATAAAATAAAAGCGCCGTAGCGCTTTTATTTTTCATATATTAAATCTTAAATTAAGACTTAAGTTTAGAGTCTAACTCTTCAATTTTAGCCTTCCAAATTGCAGGGCCTTGAGTATGCGCATTAGAGCCTTCACTATCTACAGCCACTGTAACTGGCATGTCTTCAACTTCAAACTCATAAATAGCTTCCATACCTAAGTCTTCAAATGCAACAACACGTGCTTTTTTGATTGCCTTAGATACTAAGTAAGCGGCGCCGCCTACAGCCATTAAGTAAACTGATTTGTTTTGCTTAATAGACTCAACTGTTGCAGGACCACGTTCCGCTTTACCTATCATGCCAACAATGCCCGTTTTCTCTAGCATTAAGTCAGTAAATTTATCCATGCGTGTTGCAGTTGTAGGACCAGCAGGACCTACAGCTTCATCGCCAACCGCATCAACTGGACCTACGTAATAGATAAATTTATTATCAAAATCTACGCCTTCAGGTAAACCTTCACCAGAATTGATCATATCTTGTAAACGTTTATGCGCTGCATCACGACCTGTTAAAATGGTACCTGATAGCAGTACTGTTTCACCCATTTTCCATTCTTGGGTATCTTCCTTCGTTAATGTGTCTAAATTAACACGGCGCGTATCTTCACCTACTTCAAAAGTCACTTCAGGCCAATCTTCTAATTTAGGTGCTTTTAAATCAGCTGCACCTGAACCATCTAAAGTGAAATGTACATGACGCGTAGCTGCACAGTTAGGGATCATCACAACGGGTTTTGAAGCAGCATGTGTTGGTGCTGTTTTGATTTTAATATCTACAACTGTCGTTAAACCACCAAGGCCTTGTGCGCCTATACCTAGTTTATTTGCACGTTCAAAAATATCTAAACGCATTTCTTCTTCAGTTGTTTGTGCACCACGCTCCATAAGCTCATGAATATCAACCGGATCCATTAATGACTCTTTTGCCAATACCGCTGCTTTTTCAGCAGTACCGCCAATGCCTATACCTAACATACCTGGTGGACACCAACCTGCGCCCATAGTTGGTAATGTTTTTTCAACCCAAGCTGCAACATCATCTGAAGGGTTAAGCATAACCATTTTAGTTTTATTTTCTGAACCGCCACCTTTAGCAGCGATCATTACTTCTACTTCAGAACCCGCCACTAAATCTACATGAACAACAGATGGTGTATTATCTTTTGTATTTTTACGTGCGCCAGCAGGATCTGAAACGATAGATGCACGTAACGGATTATCAGGATTTAAATATGCGCGACGTGTACCTTCATCAACCATTTGCTGAACTGTTAAATCAGTTTTATCCCATTTAACATCCATGCCTACTTTTACAAAACACGTTACTATGCCAGTATCTTGACATAATGGACGTTTACCTTCAGCTGACATACGAGAGTTAATCAAAATTTGTGCTATCGCATCTTTTGCCGCTTTACTTTCTTCACGGTGATATGCTTTTTCAAGTGCTTGAACAAAATCTAAAGGGTGGTAAAAAGAGATATATTGTAAAGCGTCTTCAATACTATCGATTAAATCTTGCTGACGAATAATGGTCATACTGTATCCTTTGTTGGCCAGTGACGGTGGCTTGTTTTTCAATTTTCTATATTTTAACTTAACTTAGGCCAAGGTGTAATAAATTTTAGAAAAATCTCTTTGAAATTAATTAATGACAAAAGCGCAAGAGACTAAACTCGCATCTTTTACTTCTATCAGTATAATACCCCTCCATCTTATTTACGCTATATATTTAAAGTAAAAGACTGTTAATGAATAAAGAACAATTAATCTGCAGAGAAATACACATCTCAGATACAAGCTGTGAAGTTTTTTCGCGATTTAGTGCACAGCCTTGGGCCGTTTTTTTAGATTCAGCCAATCCTAAGCACATTAACAATCGATTTGATGTGATTGCTTTCAGTCCACTGAAAACAATTGAAGCGCGTAATGGTAAATGTTTTGTCAATAATAAATTATGTCTATCTTCGCCTTTTGAATTACTTAAAACACATTTACAAAGTTTTTCATCCCTAAAGGCGCCTTATGATTTGCCTTTTAGTGGCGGTTTATTAGGACATTTTTCATATGATTTAGGGCGATATATAGAAAATATTGACAATAATTCAATTGATGATATCTCATTACCAGATATGGCTGTCGGTCTATATCCTGATGCACTTATCTTTGATCACAAAACTAACAAGTGGTTTTTTATATCCCAGCCTGATTTTAATCGCTTTGATTTATATGAATCACTTTTATTGTCAGACACACCTGATCAAGTAGAGCGTTTTCAATTGGCTTCACAATGGCAAGCTAATATGAGTAAAAGCCAATACACTAAAAACTTTAATTGCGTGCAAGATTATCTAAAATCTGGTGATTGCTATCAAATCAATTTAGCCCAAAGGTTCAGTGCCCAGTATAAAGGTGAACCTTGGCAGGCTTATTTAAAACTGAGAGAAGAAAACAAAGCGCCTTTTTCCGCCTACATAAATCACCCTAAAGGTAGTATTTTGTCAGTGTCTCCTGAGCGTTTTATTCAAATCAAAGATAGATTCATTGAAACTAAGCCTATTAAAGGCACATTACCAAGAAGTAATGATCCTGTTATTGATCACAATAATGCACTTAAGCTTGAAAACTCTGAAAAAGATCGCGCAGAGAATGTGATGATAGTTGACTTATTGCGTAATGATTTAGGAAAGGTCGCCTCCCCTGGCAGCGTGAAGGTTCCGGCTATCTTTCAAATAGAGAGTTTTGCTGCTGTTCACCACTTAGTGAGTACTGTTACAGCACAATTAGCAGATGGGAAAACAGCTATAGATCAATTAGAAGCAGCATTCCCTGGCGGTTCTATCACTGGTGCCCCTAAAATACGCGCTATGCAGATTATTGAAGAACTCGAACCTCATAGACGTTCTATATACTGTGGGTCGATCGGATATATAAGTGCCTGTGGAAACATGGATACCAGCATTACCATTCGTACTTTAATATGTGATAAAGAATCTAAGCAAATTCATTGTTGGGCTGGCGGCGGCATTGTAGCCGATTCTACACCTGATGCTGAATATCAAGAAACCTTTGATAAAGTGCATAAAATATTGCCAGTCCTCAGTGATATGAAGGCTGAAACTACTGTAAATTAATTTAGTTACATAGTGCTTGTGGCAATATGGATACTAGCATTACCATACGTACTTTAGTATGCGATAAAGACTCTAATCACATTAATACCAATTGTATTAAGTAAGTTCCTACTCAGAGTCTTTGGGGATTTTCAATTCTAGGCATGTTATCGCAGTAATGGTTATTCCCTTAAAAGATAACATAACAACGAAGTGTAAATCCCCAGAGGCTCCTGTAAGGCGGGTTTAAAAGCGATTTATACAGCGTTAAATAATTTTTAAATAGAATAACTATGGCTTCAATTATTTGCCTTGTCTAAAGCGCTTTTAACTCCCGCTGAATGGGAAGTTAATTAATACAATTGGTATAACTGCTGGGCTGGCGGCGGCATAGTTGCCGATTCAATAGCTGATGCTAAATATCCAGAATTATTTGAGAAAGTACTTAAATATTACCAGTACTCAGTGGCATTTAAACTATAATTGCTGCTTATTAGCTTTTATTATCTAAGCCTAAGCCCTAATATTGATTCCCGCATTACATTTAGCTTACGAATATGTGATACTAATTTTAGAGTTCATAATTTAATTTCATATAGGATTAAGGAGTTATGTGAACATTCATAAGTTTATACCTCAGTTTCAACTAAATGCTTTAGTAGGCGATCATGGATACCCACATAATGCGGTTAAAAGCTCTGTGCTTGTTCCGCTTTGTGATATTGAAGGAAAACTACATGTATTGTTATGTAAGCGCCCAAGTTATTTAAAACATCATCCAGGCCAAATTTGTTTTCCTGGCGGTAAGTTTGAACAACAAGACACCTCGCTTAAAGCGACAGCATTTAGAGAAACCAAAGAAGAACTCGGGATCCCAGAACATGAAATTAATTTAATTGGACAAATGAATAGCTACTGGACGCTAACAGGTTTTGAAATAAAACCATATGTTGGAGAAATAAACGCTAATTTAACTTTAAGCCCTCAAACATCTGAGGTATCTGATACTTTTTTCATTCCCTTCAACCAATTAAGCCAAAGTGATAATTGGATAGATCTTAACTTCACTAGAAATCAACAACAAGTTGTTTTGAAGGGATTTATGACAGATTATGGGCTTCTGTGGGGCGCGACAGCACAAATTATTTTAAATCTAATTAAACAAGTTACTCCTAGTAATAAAAACGTTATTTTACCTTCTGTGTAATATATCCCGATTCTTTTCTTTAATATTTTTTATGATATTGATAAATAAATACAATCGGTTTATATGAATATAATTAATTTTAATACGTTATAATTATTAATCCGTTCTAGGTATTAAGAGAATTTTTATGATCAGTGCATTCGATATGTTTAGCATTGGAATAGGTCCGTCATCTTCTCACACAGTGGGACCTATGCGTGCATCACGCTTATTTGTTAAATCATTACAACAACAAAATTTGATTAGCAAAGTTACAGAAGTAAAAGTAGAGTTATTTGGTTCTTTAGGTCAAACAGGTATCGGTCATGGCTCTGGTAAAGCAGTCATTTTAGGGCTGGCTGGTTTTAATCCTGATACGATAGATACAGATAAAGTACCTGAAATTTTAGCAAAAATTGAACAAGATGAAATAATCCATCTTGATCAAACATTCCCTGTGAAGTTCCCTAAGAAAGGTGCAGTGGTATTTCATAGAAGAAAAACGTTACCTAAGCACTCTAATGCGATGGAGCTAGTTGCTTTTGATGGAGAAACTCAGATCCATAGCCAAGTCTACTACTCTATTGGCGGCGGATTTATTGTCTTAGAAGAAGATTTCGATAACCAAAAACAACTTGAATTAGCAAAACGTGAAGAACAACCTGCGCCATTTCTATTTGATTCAGCAGATCAACTTGTTTCTTTATGTAAAGAACAAGGCTATAGCGTATCGACACTGATGATGGCTAATGAAAAAACCCTTAGGTCTGTCGATGAAATAAAGGATGAACTTTATAATATCTGGCTAGTGATGGAAGCTTGTATCACTAAAGGCATTGAGACTGAAGGTATTTTACCTGGTGGCTTAAAAGTTAAACGTCGTGCACCAAGTTTATATCTACAAATAAATGTAGAAAGTAATGATGATCCACTGCGAGCTATGGACTGGGTTGATTTATTTGCAATGGCTGTTAATGAAGAAAATGCTGCAGGGGGTCGTGTTGTGACTGCTCCCACTAATGGTGCAGCTGGAATTCTGCCTGCTGTTTTGATGTATTATAATAAATTCATTAAAACCGTTGATCGTGATATCGCAACCCGTTATTTATTAACAGCAGCTGCTATTGGCATTTTATATAAAAAGAATGCTTCAATATCTGGCGCAGAAGTAGGATGTCAAGGTGAAGTCGGTGTTGCATGTTCAATGGCAGCTGGTGCACTTGCTGAAATCATGGGTGGCAATGTAGAGCATGTTGAAAACGCTGCTGAAATTGGTATGGAACATAATTTAGGTTTAACCTGCGACCCAGTTGGCGGCCTTGTACAGGTTCCTTGTATCGAAAGGAATGCAATGGGTTCAGTAAAAGCAATCAATGCTGCTCGATTAGCGCTTCGCGGTTCTGGTGAACAAAAGGTATCCTTAGATAAAGTAATCAAAACCATGTTAGATACAGGTAATGATATGAAAACTAAATATAAAGAAACCGCTCGAGGTGGACTAGCAGTAAATATTATTGAGTGTTAGCTTTTCATTACTAGTCAGGACATAAATTAAAAAAGGCTTGATAATTCAAGCCTTTTTTATTGGTTCTGACCCCAGTAATAAGTTATCTGACAGGTAATTCTATATTTTTAAACAAGGCATCCACTTCATCTTGATTTCTTAGTAAACTTGCTCGTTCAACTAACTCTTTTGTTAGATGTGGTGCAAATCGCTCAATAAAGTCATACATATAAGTACGTAAGAAAGTGCCTTTCCTAAATCCTATTTTTGTTGTACTAGCAGCAAATAAATGGCTTGCATTAATACATACTAAATCAGTATCTGTCACTTGATCTATTGCCATAGATGCAACAACACCAACACCTAAACCTAAACGCACATAAGTTTTAATCACATCCGCATCTGTTGCTGTAAATACAATATGAGGTTCTAAACCTTGCTCATTAAAGGCTTTATCAAGCTCAGAGCGACCGGTAAAGCCAAAAACATAAGTGATCAGAGGATATTGTGCGATATCTTCAATCGTTAAATTATGGCGTTTTTTAGCTAATGGATGAGTTTTAGCTACAACAATACTTCGTGTCCAGTGATAACATGGCAACATTACTAAGTCAGAATAAAGATGAAGTGCTTCAGTTGCAATTGCAAAGTCTGCATCGCCCCTGGCTGCGGCTTCTGATATCTGTGTTGGTGTTCCTTGATGCATATGCAAAGATACTTTTGGAAATTTTTGCATAAAACCCTGAATCACTTGAGGCAGTGCATATCTTGCTTGCGTATGTGTCGTAGCAATATTTAACTTACCTTGATCTGGTAAAGTATGCTCATTAGCAACCGCTTTAATGCTTTCAACTTTTGAGTGGATTTCTCGAGCTAAATTAATAATCTCTTTACCAGCAGAAGTGACGTGCGTTAAGTGCTTGCCGCTTCTTCCAAAAATTTGTACACCTAATTCATCTTCAAGCATACGTACTTGTTTAGAGATCCCAGGTTGAGATGTATACAAATTTTCAGCTGTTGCAGAAACATTTAGGTTATTATTTAGTACTTCAACGATGTATTTTAATTGCTGTAATTTCATTATATTTAATTCTCTTGTTATTACTTATAGTTATAATCCTTTGTGCTTATTATTCCAAGTTCTAAATTGATTATTTTGCAATTATTTATGCATTCCCTTTAAACTTTAACTAAATACACCTAAATTTAAACTATGTTAAGATTTTATACGACAATATGAACAATTCACTCAACAGATATTCTGACATTTCTTTTTTAATAATTGATGACTTCTCAGAGTTTAGGTTATCACTTAAAAATATGGTAGAAAGCTTTGGCGCACGCCATGTAGATACCTGTACAAATGCTGAGGATGCGCTTGAAATATACGCCGAACATTATCATAAAATGATACTCGTTGATTATAACTTAGGCGAAGGTTTAAGCGGGTTGCAATTGCTAGAAGAATTAAATCATAGAAATTTACTTAAAGCTGATACTATTTTTGTATTGATCACCGGCGAAACCGCAATGGACTTGGTTATGGGAGCGCTTGAATACAGACCTGATGATTATTTAGCAAAACCTTTTACGCGTAATTCGTTAAAAGCACGATTAGATAAATTAATGAAGCAAAACCAATTATTACAGCCTATCTATGCTAGTTTAAATAAAAACAAACCAAATCAAGCCCTCTCTTTATGCGATGTGCTGCCATTAAAAAATAAACGCGCAGCAATGCCTTGTACCAAAATAAAAGGCGATATTCTATTAAAGTCGGGTCAGTATGCAAAAGCGGCTAATATTTATAACAGTGTGATTGAACAAAAGGAACTGAACTGGGCACTTATGGGCTTAGCAAAATCTTACGCCGGTTTAGGTATGTTACCAAAAGTAAAAGATTTATCAGAGCGGATTATTTGTAAAAATAAATACGCGCTCGCTGCATATGATTTGTTAGGGGAAACTTATTGTAATTTAGGTGATTATGAACAAGCTTTTAATTTATTAAAAACAGCCATAGAAATTTCCCCGAACTCACTAATAAGGCAAAGGCAATTAGGTTATTTAGCACTAAGATACCTAGAGATTGAAACTGCATATTCCGCTTTTAAAAAGGTACTTTTATTAGGCCGAAGCTCTATAAAAATATTGCCAGATGATTTCATTAATACATTACAAGTAATCTGTATGGTTCAACTTGGCTCTTTTGGCGCTTTATCAAGACGAGCGCCAAAAGAATATAATGCAGTTTATAGGACAATCACAAAAAATTATCCTAATAATATTCAATTAAAAACAGCCGTTGAACTACATCAACTATTACTTAAATATTTACTTGATAAAAGTGATAGTAATTTGACTGGGATCATTAACTTATTACAAAATTTATCAAGCCACCCGGATAAATTAAAACCGTTTTTAATCTCAGAAATTGCATTTATTGAAAAACACATTGAAAATAATGAAATAAAAAACATTATCGAGCAGACGATAGGTATAGAACAATCAGAACTATTTACCCAAGAAAATGCCAAGAAGTCTCAGAATTATAATAAACAAGGCATGCTTAAATTTAAGCAAAAAGACTATGTTACAGCTATGAATGCATTTAAAACCGCTTTATTGAATGCCCCAAGCAACGCAAATGTCGCATTAAACTTGCTACAATGTTTATACAAGCTTGCTTTATCTGACAATAAACAGCATGTTGAATCAGCTATTTTAACTTTATGTGCGCAATCTTTAGAAAACTTAGAGCCATCAGATCACAGATATACCCATAGCCAAAATTTATTTAACCATATAAAAGCACAGTTAGCGACACAAACTGGAAAAGTGAAATAATGAAAGAAACTGAAATTGATTTTTCTACCGTACTAGGTGCTAGCATGCATGATATGAAAAACTCATTATGTATGCTGTTACAATCCATTGATTTAATAAATGAAAAAATCGATCATGATAATCAAACCCGTGCAGAACTTGCTCAGATACATTATGAGATAGCCAGAGTAAATTCCAACCTATTACAATTACTGGCGTTATATAAAAACAATAATAAAAATTTTCCTCTCAATGTTGAAGAGCATTATATTGATGAATTAGTCGATGAGCTTTGGGCAAAAAATGAAATGTACATAGATAATAAACAAATAACATGTACATGTGATGTTGAAGAAGAGCTTGCTTGGTTTTTTGATTTAGATTTAGTCAGCAATTTACTCAATGATATTTTAGTTAATGCTTTAAGGTATACAAAATCAAAAATATTAATCACAGCTAAAATCGTAGATAAAGTACTCGAAATTAATATTTATGATGATGGTAACGGTTATCCTGATCTAATGCTAAACTCACCAACTGATAAAATGAGTTCAACCAATTTAATTAATAACCGCACTGGTTTAGGGTTATATTTTGCAAATTTAATTGCAAATGCCCATGAAACAAACAATTTAAGAGGCAGTATCGAACTCAACAATGGTGGTTTATTAGGTGGTAGTATTTTCACTTTAAAAATACCTTAGAATTAATTTAAAAATTTATCGTCTAAATTGGTATAAGTTACTATATTTATGTAAGATTAAGTTTGATTATTCGTTTTATTTAAAGAGATGCACATATGATAGTTTCTATCATCATTGTTTTGATTGTTGCTTTAGTAGTAATTGCCGTTTGGGTAAATGCTATGCAACAGCATAAAGAAAAACAAGAAGTTGAACGTAGACAAGAATTGGCAAAACATAAAAAAATAATTGAAGAAACTGAATCAGTCTTGATGAATTCTTCAAATATTCCCATGTCAAAATCAATCATTGCTGTGATGCAAAAAAGAATATTTGATTCTTTGAAATCAATGTCTGAGCTATCTCCTACCTCTAAAGAGATAAAAAGTCGCTTACGTGAAGCGACAGAAAGAGTGTCTAATCCACAGACAGGTGACAGCTCAGGTTCAGAAAAAGTTGTATTACCTGATAATGAAAAACAAATAATAGGCCTAGTACAAGGCATTAAAAAGTTACGTAACTTGCTTCGTTCTGAGCACTCTAAGGGTAGAGTCGATACGCAAATTTTCTTATCAGAAGATAAAAGATTGGAAAAAATACAGTTAAAAATAAATATAGATAGCCAAGTTAAGCGTGGTAATGCAGCACGCGCTGCAAATATGTTAGGCTCAGCTCGACAATATTTTGAAAAAGCACTTAATACGCTTGATTCCGTGTCCTATACAGATGAGTACATAAGTTCAAAGAAAGCTGAATTAGAAGGTTTCCTTTCACAAATAACAACAGATTTAAAAGCTACTAATGCAACTGATGCTAAGAAAAAGGCAGAGCAAGAGCAAGATGATCTAGATGTATTATTTGCACCTAAAAAGAAATGGTAGTTTGATTTTATTATCATATTAGAAAGCCGTTGTGTCATACAATATAAAATAATTTAACTCCAAGACCATGAGCTCTGCTTTTGGTCTTTTTTTATGTGAATGTTGAAGATATCTATTAATCTTTGTCACTGAACTCCCTACAAATCAATTTTTACGCCCGACATTATAACGCAGTAAACCTCATAAGTATCCAACTACAGGTAAACCTGTACGCCCTATAATTTAATCATCAATTAATTGCTAATAACTGGTATCTGACTTATACCAATCTTGGTTTCAGCTATTAAGCTAGTGTTCTAATATAAATTAGGATAACTTTTCAAGAGCACAGGTTTATAGCTCTAGGCTAAACTTAAGTACCTATATCCATATAGGCAAGGTGCTGGAATGAGCAATAGCGGCCTATTGGGATTAAAGAGCTTTATGGTTCCAGACTAAACCTAAGTACCTGCATCCATGCAGGCACAACACAGCTATTGTATATTTAGACCATTTAGATTGATCACATATTTATTGGAATTGATATTATACAAAACTCCGATATTCAACCATTAGAATAGAGCGTAATCCATATTAGTCGATTTTAGATTGTGATCAAAAAAGCCATATTGATTTAAGCAATATGGCTTTTATACAACAAAATTAAAGGTATTTTAACTCTCTTTTTTAGCCGCTTCTTTTTTCTTAGCCGGTGATTTTTTCTTTGCCGGGGCTTTCTTTTTAGCTGGAGCTTTTTTAGCTTTGGCTTCTTCTACCCATTTATCATCAACAAATTTGGCAGTCCATCCCGTCGCTTTACCATCAATTTCAGTCATTACATACTGAGATTTAGCTTTACGACTAAAGCGTACTACAGCTTCATTTCCATCAGGATCTTTAGCTGGGGCGTCTGCCAAATAATAGAATTTAGAAGAAATACGATCTCTAAACTTTTGAAGTTCAGAAACTTTTGGAGCTCTTGTTTCTCTTGATTTAGGGAAGCTAGATGCTGCCATAAATATACCTGCGGCACCATCTCGTAAAACAAAATAAGCATCTGATTTTTCACATGGTAATTCAGTTAAATGAACAGGATCTTCTTTAGGTGGCGCTGCTTCACCACTTTTAAGCAATTTACGAGTATTTTTACACTCTTCATTAGTACAACCGAAATACTTACCAAATCGACCTGATTTCAATTGCATATCATTGCCGCATTTATCGCATTCTATTAAAGGGCCATCATAGCCTTTAATCTTAAATGTACCTTGCTCTACAATAACACCATCACATCCTGGGTTATTACCACAAACGTGTAACTTTCGAGTCTCATCTATTAAATATGAGTCCATTGCAGTTTCACATTTAGGACAACGCTTCATTTGACGTAAACTTTCAGTTTCAGCCTCATCAGAGTCGACAGCAATAGCTTCATCACCAGAGACTAAATTCATGGTTTGAGTACAACGCTCTTTTGGTGGCAAGCTATACCCAGTACAACCTAAGAATACACCTGTTGAAGCGGTACGTATGCCCATTTTGCGTTCACAAGTAGGACAGTCGATATCGGTTTCAACCATTTCATTCAATCTCATGCCACCTTCATCTTCTTCTTTTGAAGCGACTGAAAGTTGTTCTGAGAAATTAGCATAAAACTTATCAAGTACTTGAGTCCAAATACGCTCACCCTCAGCGATGTCATCAAGTCTACCTTCCATTTTAGCTGTGAAATCAAAGTTTAGTAAATCAGTGAAATTCTCAACTAATCTATCATTAACAATCTCACCCATTTTCTCAGCAAAGAAACGTTTGTTCTCTACTCGTACATAACCACGGTCTTGAATTGTAGAGATGATAGCAGCGTAAGTTGAAGGACGTCCAATCCCACGTTTTTCAAGTTCTTTAACTAAGCTTGCTTCACCAAATCTGGCAGTAGGTTTAGTGAAATGTTGAACAGGATCAAGTTTAGTTAAATTTAACTTATCTCCAATCTCAACTGCAGGTAAGGCTTGTTCTTCTTCATTCTTTTTACGTACTGAAGGCTGAACTTGTGTCCAACCAGCAAATTTAAGTACGCGACCTTTCACTTTCAGCTCATATCCTGCTGCTTCTACTGTAATAGTCGTTAAATCATATTGTGCGGGTGTCATTTGACATGCAACAAATTGTCGCCAAATTAATTCATAAAGTCTTTTTGCATCGGCTTCCATACCATCTAAATGTCCAGAAAGCACTTCAACATTTGACGGACGAACAGCTTCATGCGCTTCTTGTGCATTTCCTTTAGAGCTATAATTAATTGCATCCTCAGGTAAGTAATTAGAACCAAAATTCGATTCTATATATTCACGACACTTACCAACTGCTTCTTGAGATAAATTTGTAGAGTCGGTACGCATATAGGTAATATGGCCCGCTTCGTATAATCTCTGAGCCATCATCATGGTCTTTTTAACACCAAAGCCTAAGCGTGTACTTGCAGCTTGTTGCATAGTAGATGTGATAAATGGCGCGCTTGGTTTACTTTTACTAGGCTTTTTATCATTAGCTTTAACAATAAAGTCAGCTTTTTTAAGTGCATCAACTGCGATTTGCGTTTGTGCTTCTGTTACTGGTTTAAATGCTTTTGCATTAAATTTAGTAACAGCTAAACGTAATGCATCTTCTTTTGAAGTTACATCAGCATGTAAATCCCAAAACTCTTCAGGAATAAAAGCTTTAATTTCACGCTCTCGCTCGACCAATAAACGCACAGCTACAGATTGCACACGACCTGCAGATAATCCTCTAGCTACTTTCTGCCAAAGTAAAGGGGATACCATAAAACCAACCACACGGTCTAAAAACCTTCTGGCTTGTTGAGCGTATACCATATCGGTATTAAGCTCTCCAGGGGCTTCAAAAGCTTGTTGTATGGCATTTTTTGTTATTTCATTAAATACAACACGTTTATATTTTTCTGGCTCACCACCAATAATTTCTTGAAGATGCCATGCAATAGCTTCCCCTTCTCTATCCAAATCGGTTGCGAGATAGATAGTGTCGGCGGTTTCAGCTAGTTTTTGTAATTCTTGTACTACTTTTTCTTTACCTGGTAATACTTCGTAATGCGGCTTCCATCCTTTTTCAGGATCAATCCCCATTCTTGTTACCAAGTTTTTATAATCTCTTTTCTTTTTATAGGCTGCTTTTTCTTCTGCACCCATTTTGCGAACCTCAGCAGGCGTTTTTGTAGCAGTAGTTTTCTTTTTGCCTGAACCTGAAGTAGGAAGATCGCGAACATGTCCAACACTGGACTTAACAACAAAGTTCTTGCCTAAATATTTATTTATTGTTTTAGCCTTTGCTGGAGACTCTACAATTACTAACGATTTGCCCATGAGAACCTATATGTGAACAATAATTATTCAAAAGTTAAATTAATACCCTATTAGGGCTGTATTATTAAAGGTATATCCATAAAGTGCCAGTGTTACAAGAAAAAAATTAAAAAAAATTGAATAAGCGCCTTAATTTGTTAGTTTTTTAACCATTTAGTTATTTTTCAATCAAAAAAAAGGCTCCATATAGGAGCCTTATGATTTTAATAAGATTAATTATCTATCATCTAATATAGTTAAAGCAGGAAGTGTAATATTTCCTTTTGGAGTTGTAATTTTAGCTTCAACTACACCCGCTAAGCTTTTATTACCTGTCCCCTCTCTAACAACACTAAAACCATAAACTTGTGGAGTTGTACTAGTTGTATTACCAACTACATCATCTGTAGGTCCAGAATACTCACCATTGCCCGCACTAAAAGTAATGGTAGTACCTTGCGGCATAGGATTATTGTAAATATCAGTAAAGTAGAAGAATACACTCATTCCTGTTAAACCTTGATCAACGTCAGGTGTCAGAGGATCACTATCATCATCTACCATAACAGCAGAAATATCTATAGACATCACATCACAAAAATCAGTAAACTCAGATTCCTCTAAGATTAAAGTAGTAGTACTACTACAATCAGCAGTCACTCCAGCAGAGTTTTTACTAACCATAAATCTTGAATATGCAGTACTACCAGACATCACTATTTCAAAGTTTCTACGTACGTCAATTAATTCTTTATTACATTTACCATCCGCTTCAGCTGCTTCAGTACAAAGTAATCCATTAAATTTACCATCGGCTAAATCATGTTGACCATTAACATTTATATCGGAGAAATACGCTTCACCGTGACCGCCATCGGTATTAATTGGATCACAAGCATCTCCTTCAGAGCCTTCAACTTCATTACAACTAGCTGCAGTTCGAGTACCATTTTCATTATTATCTATAAATGCTTCAGGTAAATCATAGCTATAATAGTATTCTCCAGAATCAAAAAGACCATTCGAGTTTAAATCAACAAAAGATTCTTCACCTTTTGAAATCGCAAGTAGCGTAGAACGTCCGCCTAAAGGAACACCATCATCAAAGAAAGCAGCATTTCTAATGCCATTTAAACAAGGTGCCCAAGCTCCATTATATAAGTCACAGTTTCTTGTGGCTTCTAAAACTACTGCATTTAGTTGTGAATTTAGTACTGCCTTAATCTCATCATGAGTTGGTTCTGCATTACCATTTGCAACTAAAAACGCTCTTTTAGCTTGATAAACTTGCTTAGGGTTATAATCTCCAACTCTATTGCCCCATTTCGTTTCATTAAATGGAATAGGGTTTTGACTTCTCCATTGTGCAACACATACTCCATCAACCGTTCTGCATTCAAGTTGAGGATTAAAAGAATCACCATCTATTGTACCTACAGCGCCGCCTTCAGTTGTAATATAAACTGCTGTACCGTCTGGGACAGGGTTATTAAACTGATCTGCAAGGTAAATACTTAAATCATCAATTACACCTGTATATTGTAACGCTTCAACATTAAGTATTTCAGGCGATGCGGTAAAACTATTATTATCAGGTAAACCAGTACTTATTGATAATAAATCAGAAACAGAAATAATTTGTTCATCTAAGCTAATTAAGTTTAATTCACCTGATGGGCAATAGTTCGGTCTTGCATCTCCCGTTAATTGGCAAGCATCATAAACTTCTTTCCAACATGTTACGTCATCAAGTTGTGATGCCGGTATTTGATCATCTGGTATGTAACAAGCATGAACTCTGATAGCCATAGGTATATACCCAGAGTTAACTTGAACTTGTGCAAAGCCATCACTATCAGTATCAGCTGAGTTACTTGATAAACTAATCCCACCATTTTCAGATGATAATTTAAAGTCTAAACGAGATTGAGTAGATGGTAGGCCTAGACTATCAATTAATTTAAATGTAACTTGCGAGTTCTCTGTTCTGCCTTGGCCGCCAGTGCCTTTTAATGCTAAAACTGTATTTGTAACGTTATCAAAAACAATAGACGCAACTGGTGCCGCAGATACAGGAATCACAGTTTCTTTTATGACAACCGAACCACCCGTTGAAACACTCGCACGAACCGTATCACCTTGACTCAGATCACAGCCCGCAGTTTTATATGTAGCTGTTGCGATTCCGCCTGTACTTGTTACTTTATCATCTAAGATAGACTTACCACTTTGGCTACAACCCGAAGAAAACTCAACTTCTAATGGAGTTTTAATCAACGCATTTTCACTATCAAGGATTTTTACTGTTATAACTGTAGTTGAACCTGCTGCTAAAGGAATAAACTCATTTTCAATCGGAACACCATCTGCATCTAATTTATTTGGTAAACCATTATCGATTGTCATCGATATTTCAGCAACGCTTGCTGAAAATGCAGTTAATTTACTTACGCCTTTTGCTGAAACAGTCACCTCACCAGCACCACCATCAACATCAGGTTGTAATTTTAATAAGGCAATACCTTGCTGATCTGTTAATGCAGCTCCTGATTCTGGAAGTAAGCGACCAGAAGTAGTCTCTGATGCGACTAAAATATTACTAAAGCCATCACCAGTATTTGTATCTGAAATCTTAGCAAAAATATCGACCAGCTCATCTGATGCAAAACGATTAACAACTTCACATCCAGTATCTGGAGATGTTGGGTCTAGTTCAACATTATCTCTATTATCATCCCAACCAGGATTACAATTGATTAATAATTTAACTTGTATTTCAGCAATAGCAGAATCAATTGGAGCGCCGTCACCCGAAGAGTAAAAAACAGCTTCATTTACAAGTTCAGAACCATTTACAGGAGCGTACTTCGCTATCACTTTACCTGCACCTTTAAAGTTTCCAGAGGCTAAATCAATTCTTGCGATACCTTGTGAATCTGTAATAGCAGTACCAGGTACGCTTGGTTTTATTTCACCTGTAAATTCAGTTGAAAAAGAAACTAAAACATTTGCAATAGCCACATCGTCTTCTGTAATTTTCGCACTTACTATGCCTTCATTATCAGATGTAATTGGATTATCTTGTGTAAAAGCATCACCGTTACTATCTGCTACAGAAACTTCTAATTTAAACGCACCTTCTTCGCCACCAGAATCGCCGTCATCACCCTTACTTGTAAATACATGTGTAACAGTAACAGTATCGTTATCAGCAGTTGTATAACTTGCTGAAACAGTGCCACCACCTGCAACTGTACCTGCTAGTAGAGCAATTTCAGCATTACCATTGTTATTTGTTTGGGCTGTACCTGATGTTGGATTTAATACACCTATGCCTTGCTCACCGATAGTAAAAGTGATTAATTGATTGCCAAATACGTTGCCATTTTTAGTTAAGTTCGCAATAAGCTTTCCTGGTACCACTTTTGATACCTCACTTATTCCATCACCTCCATCCGCACTGACCAAGGTCACTACCAATTCATATTTATCTGAAGAACCGCCTCCTGGACTTTCTAGACTACCACCACCGCCACATGCGGTTATTGCTATGCTTATCAGCATGATGCAAAAAAATCGGATTAAAGGCATTTACCTCTCCCTAGCTTGTTATAATTAGAGTTATTTACCATATATTAACCTATAAATTACAGATTTCCATTAAGTAATTGGTGCAAAACACATATTAATTACATATTTTAAAAAAAATTATCTATATTAACTGTAATAAATCTAATTGGCTGGTAGTCTATACGGCTTTTAACACGATTGAGTTTTCACGACATGACAAATGAGTTACACAATAATAAGTCACTCTCTCTCACCTCTCGTATTCTAATAGGTTTAATCCTAGGTTTACTCGTTGGTTCCATTTTTAAATGGATCATTGGTGATCAAGATGATGTATATTTTTCTTTAGGCTTTTTTGATTTAGCAATTAAAGGGTTCTTTGTTGATGGTTTATTAACCATAGGCGGAGCGATATTCGTTGCAAGTTTAAAAATGTTAGTTGTACCTTTAGTTTTTGTATCCTTAGTATGTGGTACTTGTAACTTAAGCGACCCTAGCAAATTAGGACGATTAGGCGGTAAATCAATTGGGCTTTATTTATTAACAACTGCAATTGCTATTACGATTGCAATTAGCTTAGCTAGCTTAGTAAATTTTGATAAAATACCTGGCCTTCAAACATCTGCTGAATATGCAGCAAAAGAAGCGCCTTCATTGGCTAATGTAATTATTAATATGTTTCCAACCAATCCTATTTCAGCAATGGCTGAAGGCAATATGCTTCAAGTAATTGTATTTGCATTATTGTTTGGTATTGCTATGACATTAAGTGGTGAGCCGGGAAAACGTTTAACAAATACATTTAATGATTTAAACGATGTAATTTTAAAATTAGTCACGATTTTAATGAACTTAGCGCCTATTGGTGTTTTCTGTCTGATTGCTAAACTATTTTCATCTATTGATTACGATGCTATTTATGAGCTTGTAAAATACTTCTTTGTTGTACTGATTGCCTTATTTATTCATGCACTTGTTGTATACCCTACTTTGTTAAAATCAATTACAGGGTTAAGCCCGATCACTTTCCTAACAAAAATGAAAGCGAATGCTTTATTTGCATTTAGTACTTCTAGTTCAAGTGCCACTATGCCAGTTACTTTAGAAACGGCGACTAAAAAACTAGGCGCTAAAAACTCTGTAGCTTCATTTACAGTGCCATTAGGTGCCACTATCAATATGGACGGTACTGCTATCATGCAAGGTGTTGCTACTGTATTTATTGCACAAATATTTGCAGTAGATTTAACAACATCTGATTACTTAATGGTAATATTGACAGCAACGTTAGCATCAGTAGGTACAGCAGGTGTACCAGGTGTGGGTTTGATCATGCTAGCTATGGTGCTAAACCAAGTTGGTTTACCGGTCGAAGGCATCGCAATCATTATGGGTGTTGATAGGTTATTAGATATGACAAGAACCGCAGTTAATGTAACGGGTGATTGTATGGTAACTTGTGTTGTCGCAAAAACAGAAGGTGAACTTGATGAAGACATTTTCTACGATAAACACGCTGGTGAAAAGCTTGAAGAAATGAACTTTCAGAAGAAGTAATTCTTTTTAGAGACAAGTTAATTATGTTCATAAAAAAGGCCTAGTTAAAAAACTAGGCCTTTTTTATATCTAGAATCTGCATCTTATTTTGCAATAAAAGAGGTTCTAACTTTTGAATAAATTGCAATAAAAACGCGCTCTAATGAGCAGCTTAATCCAATTGCAAACTTTTCACTTAAAGGTTTTTTGATTGCAAATTTCACTTTGTATATTTGGTTATCTTTATTATGTGATAATAAAATATCATCACTGGTCGATAGCTCATCAACTAAACCTTTTTCAAGTGCCGTAGTACCAAACCAATGCTCACCTGTCGCTACTGATGGTAAATCAAGGCTGGGTCTATGAACATTTATAAAGTCTTTAAATAACTCATGTGTCTCTTCAATTTCTTCTGAGAACTTCTCTCTTGCTTTATCTGTATTTTCACCAAATAGAGTGAGTGTACGTTTAAATTCTCCAGCTGTGATTTGCTCAAAATCAATATCATTTTTCTTTAATATTTTATTAAAGTTAGGTATTTGCGCAATCACGCCAATAGAGCCTATAATCGCAAATGGTGCACTAACGAGCCTATCTGCAATACATGCCATCATATAACCACCACTGGCAGCAACTTTATCAACACAGATTGTTAAATTTAAATTAGCATCTTTTATTCTTTGTAATTGTGATGCAGCTAAACCATAACCATGTACTACGCCACCGCCACTTTCAAGTCTGAGTAACACTTTGTCTTCTTTTGGCTTAGCTATCATTAAAATAGCGGTAATTTCTTCTCTTAAGCTATCAACTTCATGGGCATCCATACTGCCATTAAAATCTAAAACATATAAATTAGGTTTATTATCCCCTTCATTTTCTTTAGCGAGTTTTTTTTGTTCTTTGTTGTATTTCTTTAAATCATCTTTATTTAATGTATCTTGTAAAAATTGCTCTTTAAAAGTATCTAATTGCTCTGATAAATCATCTAATTCAATTTCACCACGTTTAGTTTTCGGCTTATGAGCTGCACCTGCAATTAATGCGATAATCGCGCCAATAGCGACAACAAATGTTAAAGTTTTTGCAAAAAATAAACCGTATTCGTATAAAAATTCCAAAATTAAAAATCCTACTTTTTTAAATTACCGTGAATTTATCATGTTATTCAAACATAACAAATAGTAAGGCTATATATTAAATTTTAGGTATAAAAAAAACCCGGATAAATCCGAGTTTTTTTTTTATAAAACTAAATATTAGTCTTGTTTTACAATTTCAGTGTCTTTTATGTAAATCATATGACCATTAGATGAAATGTAATTAACCATTTGCGATTGCATTTCACTAAATGCTCTTAGTGCTGTCATTGCATCTGGTGAATCACTTTGACCTGGGTTGATTAATGATGAATGATGACCTGCTGTCATACGTACAACACCTGATACCGGCATTTGTTGATCAACTAACGTCGCACCAACACCATTTAGTCCTAATAAAGCAATTAAAGGCTCTGTTCCTGAAACTGGAGAAGATGGTACAACATTAGGTAAAACTTGGTCTGGTAAATTATCACCACCATCACCTACCACTTCTTGTACAAGCAATGGTGTTTGAGTTGCTTTCAAAATTGCAGCAAAGTTCATTGGGTCACCATCATCTACTGCCATTTGGAATGCCGTAGCGGCTTCTACCATTAATCCAGCTAACGCAGCTGCATCTTCAGGAGATAAAGTTGTTTGATAAGTACCATAAGTTTGAATTAAGAAGCCTAAGAAAACAGCACCGTCAGCAGGTGTTAATCCACCAGCATTTTGTTCAGCAAAATAAGCTTGGAAACCAGCGTCACCTCCATAGGCTAATACTGATTGTAATAATGGTGCGAAGGTATTAGATTCAATAATTGCACCAAAACCTAAACCTTGCATTGGCACAGACAATGTCGCAGCTTGCACTTTAAACATATCGTTGACTTGATCTGGCTGACCTGCAACAGGCGAGTTCGCCATCGCTAAGAATGGTGCCCCACCGATAGAGCCTAATGAAATACCTGTAAAGTAAACTTTAGATTTGTCGATATCTGCGCCATTTAAGAAATTTAAACCAAAACGTAAACCTAATAAGTCAATAATTGCTTGTTTACCATTTGATGATGTTGTCGTATAACTTTGAAGATTAATGTAATCCAGTGGATTTACTGAAGCATCGATATTTTTATTACCATCACCCGTTAAATCAAAACCACGAGAGTTAAATAACGGATAATCAATTGCCACACTTGCGATACCAAATAACGAAAGCATTGCAGTTGTCGTAAGCATATCTTCTTTCTTAGATGGAATACCATGCTGCAAAATGACAACAGGCCAACCGCCTTCTGGTTTAACTAAAGGCGGTAAACCTAATCCAGGTCTAATAGCATTGGCAACATTAACATCTGGTGTTGTCATCTGAACATCAATGTCTTGAAAGCTATTTATTTTTGGAATTGGATTAAATTTAGTTAAATTACGTTCAGTATCTAAGTTTGCCAATACCGGGTTTTCAGAAGTACTGAAATCACGTAAGCCAAAAGACATACAAATCGCATCATTTGTACTAATTGGTGCTTCAGGAATTAATTCTGGATAAGCAGCAGTTAACCCTGCAAGTGCAGCTCCTGAATCACATAGTGCATTCATCCACGTGTTTAAAGGTGCCATAGGATTTTCTACACTTGGCGTATGTAAGTAATACGGTAAACTTACACTGCCTCGTAAATAATTAGCTGAGCTGTATAAAGCAATACTTTGTGCATCACTCGGATCAAGCGCCCCAGCACCCACTAATACATCAGCAACTGACATAGTCGTATCTTGTACATTTATCACAGGCATTGGCACAATCGGAGTAGCTGAAAGCCCAGATAGTAAAAGTTGCTTAGCAACACTTGTCACTTGACCTACAGATTGCGTTGTCATTGCCATAGAATAAATAATGTTTTCTTTAGCAATTCCTTGAGTCGAAATCACTGACTCAAAGCTATTAATTAACCCTTGCAACTGTAATTGCGCATCTGTAATTAAAGGTAAAGTATTGATATCTTGCTTAACTAAATTATAACTTGATGAACCATCAACCGCACTACCCGTGCTATCTTTTAAATTATTTGTAAGCGTCAATAAGTACGTTGTAGCTGCTTTAAGTGGTTTAAGCGGAATAACAGCAACATTGTCACCACTTACTTTAGTGACATAATCAACACCAAAAGTTAACTCACCAACAATTTTACAACCAGCACCTTGTGGTAAAGGGTTACAATCCGCATCCTTTAAGTCTCCACCCATGATAGCTTCGTAAATATGTATAGAATCAGGGCTCTGTACACTTGCAGCATCTAAAGTCACACCTTGTGGTAAATCAATAGCAAGTGTAAAAGCTGTATTTGTTGACCAACCATCTAAACGACTTACGGCAGTTAAAGGGTCCGCAATATTAGCAGGATCTTTTACTGGGATATTTAAAGTGCCATCAGTAGTACCCTGAAACAATAAATCATTTGGGATTGATAATACACCAGCTGATGGATCAAAAATAACAGTAGATGCAGGAATGACAACTACAGCGTCTTTTTTAACTTCTTCTAGACTTTCTCCACCACACCCTAACAATGCAGCTGATATAGCCATTCCGAGTAGCATTTTTTTCATTTTTAGCTCCGTTTTCACTTTGTTCTTTTTATTTGAATTCTTGCAATTACACTTGTAAATAAGTTGTATAAATTCATTAATGAGACATTAGACCAGTTAAATTTAACGTAAACAATCTTTTTTCGCTACTTAAATTTGAATAAAAACTTCAACTTCTCGTTTTATCAACAAATTCCTATGGTAAAATAGCCATAATTTAATATTTTAAGTCCAGTAATGGCTTAGTTGTATCAAGGATTTTTCAATGAAAGACTACCAAGCAAATGTAAACGCACTAAAAGATAAAGTAATTTTAGTTACTGGGGCGGGCGATGGTATTGGCCGTGTTGCAGCCATCAACTATGCAAAACATGGTGCTACAGTTATTTTACTTGGTAAAACAGTTGCTAAACTAGAATGTGTTTATGATGAAATCGTTTCATTAGGCGGCCCAAAACCAGCAATCGTACCGCTTGACTTAAAAGGTGCAACTAAGCAAAACTACCGTGACTTAGCATCTACAATTGAAAATGAATTTGGTCAATTAGATGGTTTATTAAATAATGCTGGCGTTTTAGGTTCGCTAGGTCCACTAGAGTTTTTCTGTGTATCAACATTTGAAAAGATAATGAAAGTAAATGTCACTGCACAAGCTGTACTGACTAAATACATGTTCCCTATATTACGTAAATCAGATAATGCTTCTATCATCTTCACAACATCAAGTGTTGGACGTAAAGGTCGTGCACATTGGGGCCCATATGCAATATCAAAATTTGCAGTTGAAGGCATGATGCAAACTTGGGCTGATGAAGTTGAAAAAACAAATATTAGAGTAAATTGCATTAATCCTGGTGCAACATTAACGCAAATGCGTGATGCAGCTTATCCAGGTGAAGATAAATCAAAATTAGCCACGCCAGAATCATTAATGCCAACATACCTATATATGATGAGCGATGATTCGGTAGGTACTAATGGCCAATCGGTAGATGCCCAATAATTCTAATCCCATTTTTTAATAGCAAAAAGCCCGAGCAATGTCGGGCTTTAAAATAACTCATATTCAATACTTAAAATATATTATTTCTTTCTTTTCTTCTGTACTTGCTTAGCACGTGTTTGATGCTTTTTAACTGCTTTTCTAATACGCTGATTTTTAGCACGCTTCTCGCTGCGTTTTTCAGGCATTACAGATAATTTAGTTTCAGTTTCGTTTGGTAATTGAACTGACTTTCTAAAATAGTTTACATCTTCTAACGCTAACTCTTCCCAACCACCTTGCGGTAACTTTGGGTTAAGAGACAAACTACCGTAACGAACACGGATCAATCGTGATACGTCAACGCCTTGAGATTGCCATAAGCGTCTTACTTCACGATTTCGACCTTCTGTTAGTAATACATTATACCAACGATTTATGCCTTCACCTGGACGAGGCGTAATTTTTAAAAACTTCGCCATGCCATCTTCAAGTTCAACACCCGTTGTTAATGTTTTTAATGTCGTTGTTTCAACTTCACCAAATACACGCACCGCATATTCACGTTCAATTTCATAGCTTGGACGCATTAAGCGATTAGCTAATTCACCATCATTAGTGAACAATAATAAACCCGATGTATTTACATCTAATCGACCAACTGCAATCCAACGTTCGCCATCTAATCGAGGTAAACGGTCAAATACAGTTGGACGTCCTTCAGGATCTTTACGTGTACATAACTCACCTTCAGGTTTGTTATACATTAAAACACGGCAAACACGGTTTTCTTCAGCTTCAATTTTAACGACATGGCCATCAAGTCTAATTTGTTGATTCGGACCAACACGATCACCTAATTTTGAAACTTTACCATCAACACTAACACGACCTGCTTCAATTACTTTTTCCATCTCGCGGCGTGAGCCTTTTCCGGCACGGGCTAATACTTTTTGTAACTTTTCATCGCTTACGATTGATTCACTCATTTACTATTCGCTCTTTATTTAATAGGGTTTACCCTATTAGTTGTATCTTCTCAGATAGATATATACGTTTATTATATCAGGTAACAGCTTAAGATATCATTTGATTTATTTTACTTTCTTGCTGCTCAGGCAACGATGGCAAATTATCTAAGCCCTCAAGAGAGAAATAATCTAAAAATGCAGCTGTTGTTGCATATAACGCCGGACGACCAGGCACTTCTTTATGGCCAACGCCCTTAACCCAGCCCCGCTCTAATAATGTTTTAATAATATGACTGCTAACCGCCACGCCTCTCACCTGCTCAATTTCTCCACGGGTAATAGGTTGCCTATAAGCAATTAAACTTAACGTCTCTAACAATGCCCTTGAATATTTAGGCGTTTTATCTTGAAATAACTTACCTAACCAGGGACTTAAATTTTTACTTGCTTGAAACCGATATCCAGAACCCACTTTTACAAGCTGAATACCTCTGGTTGAGTAATGGTCTTCTATCACTTCCAAACATTCTTTAATTCTTTTCAGAGAAACATTAAACTCTTCTAATACTGTTTCTTTTAATACCATGCGCGATACAGGTTTTCCTGCAACAAATATAGCAGCTTCAATAATTTCGACCAATTGCTCATCAGAAATTCTTTTCTCACCCAATTTAAGCTACTCATTCATGACATAATTATAACGGCGTATTATGCCTGCTTTATCTTAGATAATCGAAATATTTATATTAATTTTATCTGATCAATTGCACATGAATATGTGCTCTAGGCTCTGACTGTACACATTCAATTAAACGCTCTTTAATTAACTCTAAAATAGCGATAAAACTCACAACAACGCCACTACGCCCTTCACTCAACTCAAACAGTTCACTAAACTCAACAAACTCAGATGTTTCACTTAGTTGCTGCAAAATTTTACTCATTCTTTCACGCGTTGATAACGTTTCAGCTGATATATGATGATGCGTGTAGTTTTTAGCCCTAGCCATAATATCGCCTAATGCCAATAATATATCTTTCATATCAACATTGGGTAATAAAGTGTCAGGTATGGTTTTATTGGGTATTAAAGCTTTAGCAACAAAAATATCACGCTCTAATCTGGGAATTTCATCAAGGTTTTCTGCTGCGGTTTTAAATTGCTCATATTCTTTTAAACGTTTTATAAGCTCAACTCTTGGATCAACATCTTCTTCTTCAAGTTCTTTATGAACAGGTAACAGTAATCTGGATTTAATTTGTGTGAGCAGAGCTGCCATTACTAAATATTCTGCCGCCAGCTCCAGTTTTAAATCTTTCATTAGCTCAACGTAGGCAACATATTGCTTAGTGATGGTATGAACCGATAACTCTAAAATATCTAGCTTATGTTTTTTGATCAAATACAGTAATAAATCTAACGGGCCCTCAAAAGTTTCTAAAATCACTTCAAGGGCATCAGGAGGAATATATAAATCAGCTGGTTTTTTAACCATTGCCTTACCATTCAATAAGGCTAATGGTTGGATTTGTACTTCAGATGTCACTCAAAAACACTCACATCACCTGAGCCTTCACGGATAATATTCACCGTATCTTCAGAAAAATCAATCACACTTGTCGGGTGCTCAGATAAAAAGCCACCATGAATAATCAAATCTACATGTTTTTCTAATTTAAAACGTATCTCTTCAGGGTCTGACTCAGTATGCTCTTGTCCAGGTAAAATAAGTGAGCAAGACATCAAAGGCTCACCTAACTCTTCAAGCAAAGCTAGCGTTATTTCACATTGTGGAACACGTATACCAATTGTTTTTTTCTTATCATTTAATAAACGTTTAGGGACCTCTTTAGTGCCTTTAAAAATAAAGGTATAAGGCCCTGGCGTATTATTTTTGATAACTCTAAACAAAGAGTTATCTACCCTTGCATAGCTTGCAAGTTCTGATAAATCACGACACATCAAAGTAAAGTTATGATGTTTTTCTAATCCACGAATTTTTTCAATTCGTTCCATTGATTTTTTATTACCTATACAACACCCTATTGCATAGCCAGAATCGGTTGGGTAAATAATAACCCCACCTTGGTGTATTATTTCAATTGCTTGACGGATCAATCTAACTTGCGGATTTTCTGGATGTATATGAAAAAACTGACTCATAATATTCCTTATTTTTACTAACAAAGCGTCATAAAACGCTGCTATATTATACTGCCCAGTCTTGCCATACTGGTGTACAATCCTTTGGTAAATATAGGTTCTTTCCAAGCTCAAGCCAAGTCATAGGGAAATGAAAATCAGATCCTTGTGAACATAACAGGCCATACTCTCGGCTTAAAGCACCTAAAAACTGGCGTTCTGTTGGCGCTTGTTGCGGTTGAGCGACTTCCATACCATCGCCACCATCAGCTTTAAAATCAGATAATAACTGTCGTAACCATTTATTAGACATTTTGTATCGCCCAGGATGTGCAACAACAGCCTGACCCCCAGCTGCTTGTATAGCTTCAATTGCAGTTTTCATATCACACCAAGTACTTGGTGTGTAACCTGTCTTACCTCGAGCTAAATACTTTTTAAATACCCCTTGGATATTTTTAGCCTTACCTTGATTAACTAAATACTGAGCAAAGTGCGCTCTGGTAATATGTGCATCACCTGCTAAATCTTTTGCCCCTTGGTAGGCATCAACAATACCGGCTTTTTCCAGACGTCGCCCTATTTCAAGTGCTCTGGCGTCTCTTTTTTGCTTTTGTTCACTGACTAGATTTAATAACTCAGTCGATTGAGCATCCAAATTAAGACCTACAATATGGATCTCGAAACTGTGCCAGCGAGTTGATATTTCAATACCATTAATAAGCTTTATATCTAAGTTATTTTGATTAATATGCTCATGAGCAATAGGTAACGCATCTAATGTATCGTGATCTGTGATCGCAAATATATCGATTCCTTTTTCTACGGCTCTGTCTATTAATTCTTCAGGAGATAGTCGACCATCAGAACATGTTGTATGGCTATGTAAATCGTACTTCATTTGAGCTACTTTAAATTTAGCGCTGGGATATGCGGAAAGTATACCAATTTCAGCATTATAAAACGAACATACATATGATATTTACGGTATTTATAACAATATATTTTTGTTATCTACAATCGGTTATATAAATTCAAGATAAAATTCTTGACAAGAATATACAATTTGAGCTCTACTATAGCTACTTAAATAAAGGTACATATTAATGACAAACTCAGTTCATACATTTAAAGTAAATACACTAAATATTATTTGGTGGTGGCACTCGTAATTTTCGGGTGATGAGCTGTTGTACCTAACAGATTCTAAGACCCGCAGCTAGCGGGTTTTTTTATGTCCAAACCCGCATTCACAATGCGGGTTTTTTGTTTTCTAAATAAATTACTAATACAAAATACTAGAGGAATGAGGTTTTGATATTTAGGCATATAACAAAAGCGCCAGGTGCTGTTTCAAGCATCACTTTGGCTCGGGAATATATCCAAAGTCCACTTTCGCTTTATGCGAAATTAGATAAAGAAAATAGCTTATTATTAGAGTCGGCAGAAGTTGATTCTAAAGACTGTTTAAAAAGTCTTATTTTAGTAGATGCAGCTATTAGAATCGAATGTAATGGTCAGCAGGTTAAGTTAGTTGCTTTATCAAATAACGGCATGCAGTTGCTGCCTTATTTAAAAGAAAAAGTAGCTAATTGTGATGCCGTTTTACATGATAATACGCTCACTTTAACTTATCAGCCATATCAAGCTGATTTAGATGAGTTCTCTCGATTAAAAGCAGATAACGCATTTAGTGCTCTGCGTAATTGCATTAACAATATAAAATCAACTGCTGATAACGCTTTTTCATTATTTTTAGGCGGTGTATTTGCTTATGACATGGTTGCTAACTTTGAGCAATTACCTGATGTCGAAAATAAAGATAATACCTGTCCAGATTATGTTTTTTACTTAGCTGAAACATTAGTAGTTATTGACCATCAAGAAAAAACAACTGATTTAATTGGTAATGTATTTAACGGTCCTGATGTACATGCTAATTGTTTTGAAGTTGGACAAAAACTAGAAGAACTCAATCAGTTATGTGAACAAGTAAGACCTTACACAGGTAAAGACAGTCAAATAACTAAAGCGCCTGATGTCAGTGTTGATATTAGTGATGAAGCATACTGCAAACAGGTTTTAGCACTTAAAAAGAATATCGTTGATGGTGATATTTTCCAAGCAGTGCCTTCGCGTAGCTTTAGTTTACCTTGTCCAGATGCGCTTTCTGCTTATCAGCATTTAAAACAGCAAAACCCTAGTCCATATATGTTTTATATGAAAGATCAGGATTTCACCTTATTTGGCGCTTCGCCTGAGTCTGCTTTAAAGTTTTGTGCACTAAGCCGTCAAGTAGAAGTTTATCCAATTGCAGGCACACGCCCGCGAGGTAAACATCAAGATGGCAGTATAAATCCAGATTTAGATAGCCGGATTGAACTCAATTTACGAAATGATCAAAAAGAACGTGCTGAACATTTAATGTTGGTTGATTTAGCACGTAATGATGTTGCGCGTATTTCTATTGCAGGTACTCGCCATGTTAAAGAACTGCTAAAAGTAGACAGGTATTCTCAAGTAATGCATTTGGTTTCTCGCGTTGTTGGGCAATTAAAACCAGAGCTTGATGCCCTACACGCATATCAAGCCTGTATGAACATGGGCACCTTAGTTGGCGCGCCAAAAGTAAAAGCCGCTCAACTGGTACGTGAAGTAGAACAAAAACGCCGTGGTAGTTATGGCGGTGCAGTGGGTTATTTAACAGGTGACGGCACTATGGATAGCTGTATTGTGATCCGCAGCGCATTCGTAAAAAATAATATCGCTTATGTTCAAGCTGGTGCAGGCGTAGTTCATGATTCTGAACCGCAATTAGAAGCCGATGAAACTCGTGCAAAAGCACAAGCGGTGATCAAAGCCATTATTTCTAGTTTCGAGGAGCAAAATCATGTCTAATCAAACTGATTATAAAATCTATTTTTTAGATAACTTTGACTCTTTTAGTTATAACTTAGTAGATGAATTTGAACAAATGGGCGCCGATTTAGTTGTATATCGTAACAACTTAGATGCACAGGCCATATTTGAGCAAATGTCATCAGAAACTAAACCTGTGATCCTTGTTTTATCTCCAGGTCCTGGTACGCCTAAAAGCGCAGGGTGTTTAATGGATTTAACACAGTTATGTAAAGGTAAGTTTCCTATTCTTGGTATTTGTTTAGGACATCAAGCCCTTACTCAAAGCTACGGCGGCACGGTAGGCCATGCAGGCGAAACTGTACATGGAAAATCATCAACCATTGAACTTGCACAACATGCAATATTTGAAGGATTAGGTACCCGTATGCCCGTTGCTCGCTATCATTCTTTAATGGCAACTAAAGTCCCTGATTCACTTACTATCATTGCCCATTACCAAGATATCCCAATGGCGATCTTAAATGAGCAAGATAAAGTACTCGGTTTTCAATTTCACCCAGAATCTATTTTAACACCTGATGGCGCCCAGTTATTAAAACAAAGCCTTGCCTATTTAAGCAATACAACTGTAAAAGGAATTTCATAATGAAAGATATAATCAATACTCTAATTGCACAAAAAGACTTAGACAAAACGCAATCAGAACAATTATTCAGTACAGTGATGCAAGGTGAATTATCTGAAATCGAATTAACCGCAGCTTTAATCGCACTCAAAATTAAAGGTGAAACGGCTTCTGAAATTGCAGGTGCTGCTGCGGCCATGCGCAAACATGCTATCCCTTTTAATACTGTTCTTGATATTACAGCTGATAGCTGTGGCACAGGAGGCGACGGCTCAAATACAATCAATGTATCAACAACTGCAGCTATCGTAGCTGCAGCCTGTGGCATCAATATGGTTAAACATGGCAATAAAAGCGTATCGAGTAATTCAGGCTCTGCTGATTTATTAGTGGCGCTTGGTATTAATATCAATATGCCTGTATCACTTGCCCAACAATGCCTAGAGCAAACTGGATTTACTTTTATGTTTGCACCTAATTACCATAAGGGCGTAAAACATGCGATGCCAGTACGCACAACATTAAAAACCAGAACCTTATTTAATATTTTAGGCCCATTAGCAAATCCGGCTGCACCAAAAGTACAATTACTTGGCGTATATGATCCTGATTTATGTATGCCCATGGCACAAACACTTAATATGCTTGGAACCCAACGCGCATTAGTGGTACATGGTTCTGGTACAGATGAAATTGCCTTACATGGCTCAACAAAGGTCGTTGAATTAAATAATGGTGAAATTACTGAATCAACACTCACTCCGAGTGACTTTGGTTTAGATGAGTATCCGCTTGAAGCAATTGCAGGTGAAGGCCCAGAATATAACGCACAAGCGACTTTGGCTATTTTAAAAGGCGAAGGCAAACCAGCCCACAATGCCGCTATTATCGCAAATGTTGCGGGCCTTTTATATTTAACAAACAAAGCTGATAACTTTAAACAAGCCGCTAAAATAGTAGCTGATAAACTAGCATCAGGTACTGTGATGCAAACACTTGAAAAAATAGTCTCATTAAGTAATTCAGAGGTTTAACATGGCTAACGTATTAGAAAAAATAGTTGCAGATAAAGCCATTGAGCTAAAACAACGTAAAATTGAACGTCCGTTATCAGGCTTTATTGATGACGTTAAACCTTCGACACGTAATTTTTATGAAGCATTAAAAAGCACTGATAATGGCGGCACACATTTTATTTTAGAATGTAAAAAAGCATCGCCGTCTAAAGGTTTAATACGTCCTAATTTTGATTTAGATGAAATTACGTCAGTTTATAAAAACTATGCAACGTGTATTAGTGTACTTACGGACGAAAAATACTTTCAAGGCAGTTTTGATTACTTACAAACAGTGAGAAATAAAGTAGAACTACCACTAATAGGTAAAGATTTTTATATCGATGAATATCAAGTCTATTTCGCCCGTTTGCATGGTGCCGATGCTATTTTATTAATGCTTTCGGTATTAGACAATCAAGAATACAAAGCGTTAGAATCAGTAGCAAAATCATTAAATATGGGCATATTAACTGAAGTCAGCAACGAAGAAGAAGTACATCGTGCACTTGAGCTAAACGCCGAACTTATTGGTATTAATAACCGTAACTTACGAGATTTGAGTACTGATTTAGCAACGACAGAAACATTACGTAAATTAATACCTGATAATAAAGTGGTTATCTCTGAGTCTGGCATTTATACCCATGATGATGTTAAACGTCTATCACCATTATGTAATGGCTTTTTAGTAGGTAGTTCTATCATGGCGCAAGATGATATGGAACTCGCCTGTCGAAAAATGACATTAGGTGAAAATAAAGTATGTGGATTAACGCGTTGTGATGATGCCTTAGCAGCATATAATGCCGGTACGATTTATGGCGGTTTAATCTTTTATCCTAAATCCCCACGCTTTGTTGATTTAGACTGTGCGAAAGCAATTGTAGATAGCGCGCCACTTTCTTTTGTAGGTGTATTTGTAAATGCTGATATTGACCATATAGCTGAATACGCGCATCAATTAAAACTTAGCGTTGTTCAACTACACGGCTCTGAAGATGCACAATTTATTTGTGCATTAAAAGCTAAGCTACCTAAAACATGTAAAGTATGGAAAGCTGTCGCGATTAAAGATGAAATACCTGAGCTTACACTAGAAGTAGATCGTTACTTATTTGATACCCATAGCGATAATTTACCCGGTGGTACTGGCAAAGCATTTGATTGGTCAATGTTAAAAAGTTGCAACGATGAGTTTATGCTTGCAGGTGGGTTAAGTAGCGATAACATTAAACAAGCAAGTAATTTAGGCGCTACAGGTTTAGATATCAATTCAGGTGTGGAAATTGAACCTGGCAAAAAATGTCAAACTAAAATCAATGATGTTTTCACCAAGCTAAGACAGTACTAATTTTGGGGTTTTCAAGCCCCAGATACCAAAACAGAATTAATGAATGAGGAATGAACAGTGGAATCTTTTAACAATAATACAGATAACAAACCCGGTTATTTTGGTCAGTTTGGTGGCATGTTTGTACCAGAACTATTAGTACCGGCACTAAAACAACTTGAGCAAGAATTTAACAATGCACAGCTAGATCCAGAATTTCAGACTGAATTTACGACCTTGTTAAATGAATATGCAGGTCGCCCTACTCCATTAACATTAACCCGAAACATGGTTAAAAACCCTAAAGTAAAACTTTACTTAAAGCGTGAAGATTTATTACATGGCGGTGCTCACAAAACTAACCAAGTTTTAGGCCAAGCCTTATTAACTAAACGCATGGGTAAAAAAGAAGTTATCGCTGAAACTGGCGCTGGCCAACATGGTGTTGCAACTGCGCTTGCATGTGCATTATTAGGTTTAAAATGTAAAGTTTACATGGGTGCAAAAGATGTTGAACGTCAGCAACCAAATGTATTTAGAATGAAATTAATGGGTGCAGAAGTGATACCTGTAACAGCTGGTTCTGGCACATTAAAAGATGCTGTAAACGAAGCATTAAGAGACTGGTCTGCAAACTATAAAACAGCGCATTATTTATTAGGCACGGCAGCAGGCCCTCACCCATTCCCGACAATAGTACGTGAATTTCAAAAAATGATTGGTGAAGAAGCTAAAATTCAAATCCAAGAAGCTGAAGGTAGATTACCAGATGCAGTGATTGCCTGTGTAGGAGGTGGTTCAAATGCCATTGGTATGTTTAATGATTTCATTAAAGAAGAGTCAGTTAAATTAATCGGTGTAGAACCTGCAGGTAAAGGCCTAGATAGTAAAGAACATGGTGCCACTTTATGTAAAGGCACTAAAGGCTTATTACACGGTGCTTATACTTATATTATGCAAGATGAAAGCGGCCAAATTGAAGAGTCTTACTCTGTTTCAGCTGGCCTTGATTACCCTGCCGTTGGTCCGCAACATGCACATTTACATGAAACAGGTCGTGCACAATATGTCGGTATTGAAGATGATGAAGCACTTGAGGCATTTCAAACTCTTGCAAAAAATGAAGGTATTATTCCAGCATTAGAATCAAGCCATGCACTTGCATACGCTTTAAAATATGCAGAAGAACAAACTGAAGATACCGTAGTAGTTGTCAACTTAAGCGGCCGTGGCGATAAGGATTTAGCGCACGTTCAAGACGTATTGGCAGAAAAAACAGCTAAAAAAGGAGCTAAATAATGATAACTCAAAATAGATACCAAGCAAAATTTGAAACTTTAGCTGCTAATAATCAAGGCGCATTCGTACCATTTGTAACCATTGGGGATCCAAATAAAGAATTGAGCTTTGATATCATTAAAAGCTTAATTGATGGTGGTGCCGATGCACTAGAATTAGGCATTCCTTTTTCAGATCCAGTTGCCGATGGCCCAGTTATTCAAAAGGCTAATATTCGTGCACTTGAAGCGAATTCAAATACCGATGTATGTTTTGAAATCCTTAAAAAAGTACGTGAATATAATGCAGATATTCCAATTGGCTTACTTTTATACTCCAACTTAGTGTTTGCCCGCGGTTTAGATAAGTTTTATCAAGACGCTAAAAATGCTGGCGTAGACTCTATTTTAGTTGCAGATGTACCTTTGCACGAATCTCAGTTATTTAGAGCTTCAGCTAAAAAAGCAGGTGTAGATCCTATCTTTATCGCAACACCGAATGCTGACGACGATACATTAAAAACCTGTGCATCTTATGGCCGAGGTTATACTTATTTATTATCAAGGGCAGGTGTTACGGGTACTGAAACTAAAGCAACAATGCCAGCAAGTTCAATTGTCAGTAAGCTTCGCGAATATAACGCAGCGCCATCTTTATTAGGTTTTGGTATTTCTAAGCCTGAACATGTTAAAGAAGCACTTGACTCTGGTGCCGCCGGTGCAATATCAGGCTCAGCTGTTGTAAAAATTATTGAAGATAACTTAAATGATTCAAGCACTATGCTAAGCCAATTAAAGGCTTTTACTGAGAATATGAAAGCAGCAACTTTATAGTTTGTTTAATCACTATTCGTAATTGCTAAAGGTAGATTTGATATTAAATATCAAATCTACCTTTTCCTTTTATCACTTTATTTCACCTTTACTCACCTTATTTCATATTCTCAACAAAACTAAAATACACTCTTGTCATCAAGAATAATGCATTATCTATATGACCAATTTAAATATTTTTAATCGAAAATACTGGTTTTTAAAAATCATTATTTTAGTGGCTATTAGTTTTTCATTTATTGGCAAACCTGAAAAAACACATACATTAACAAACATAGAAGGCATGCTCTCACAGCATGATGAGTCCGAATATGTAGTTTTACTTCATGGCATGTTCAGAAGTGCAATCGCCATGAAACCAGCCGAGACATTTTTAGTAGATAAAGGCTTCCAGGTTATTAATGTGGGTTATCCCTCCACCAAATATAATATTGAAACCTTAGTGAAAGAGCATTTGGCTCCACAAATAAAAACCATAGAAAACAATGGTGCTAAAAAGATTCATTTTGTAACCCACTCTATGGGTGGAATTTTAGTTAGGCATTATTTAAAAAATAACCCTATGCCTACTTTAGGACGCGTTGTAATGCTAAGCCCGCCAAATAAAGGCACAGAGCTTACTAACTTATTTTCAGATACGCAATGGTATAAAGATAAAATAGGCCCTTCAGGGAAACAACTCAGCCCAAGCCTTAATAGCTGGGTAAACCAATTAGGTGAGGTTGATTTTGAACTTGGTATAATTGCTGGTAACTATAACGCAAATTTACTCACTTCATTGTTACTACCTGGACCTGATGATGGTGTTGTATCTGTTGAAAGCATGAAAGTTAAAGGTATGGCTGACTTATTGTTAGTGTCTGAAAAACACTTTAATATAAGAAGGTTTATACCTGCTCTACAGCAAAGTGTTTATTTCATAGAGAATGGTCGATTTTATCAGTAACTATTTAATTTAACTGAAGCTACTTATCATACTTACGGTGGTAACGAGGCAGCATGGTTTCGTTACCTAACAAACCGCCTTGATGAATATATAAAATAGGATAATCAGTTGGGATATTTTGAGATTCAATATAATCAATTAATGTTAGCCAACCTAATGGGTCGTAAAGTAGCTCAAACTCAATCCTTGCCTGGGCATTTAAATCCCGCCAAATATCATAAAACTTCCGATACAGCTTACCAAAATGATATTTTTTGGCACTTGGCATAATTGTAGGATGAAAATTTTCATCAGCACACAATTCAAAAAACTGCTTTTGTAAATATGAGTCACCACCAACACAAGCGCACGTAAGCACTTCAAAGTTACTGCCCTGCTGTATAAAAGATTGCTGTAAAAATAATGCAGTTGTTCCCGTACCTGCGGGTAAAGCAACTTTAAATGCTGTTATATTGTTAACTTCTGCCCAAGAGATGATTTCTTGAGCTAAAAGTTCTATACCCTTTTTCGCATACTGGCAGCGTCCACCTTCAGGCACAAATAAGTGTTTTTTCTCATTGGGTAATATTTTACTGCCCAGATAGTGTTCAAGTGTTTTATCAGATTCAACTTCAATAATATTTGCGCCATTTTCAAGTGCAGCGCGATAATTTCCCTTAGGGTTTTGTTTCATAAAATCAGATATATGAGACACATAAAAATCAAATTTCCAACCTTTCAACTTTGCTAATGCTGATAATGAAAATAGAGAGTTTGCTTGTGCGGAGCCGTAACTAATCAACTTTTCACACTCACTAAAATCACTTTCTAAAAAAGCATAAAATTTTCGCCCTTTATTTCCCGAAAAAGATTCATGTAATAAATCATCTCTTTTAATAAAAAAAGTACGATTATTGAATATAATTTTATCAACAGGAGATGAGTTTAATAACATAGTGTGAAGTTAGATTTAAATAATTAATGAATTGTTATTTTATCAACCTTAAAGATCATTTGATAATACTAATCAAATTTTCAAAGATTAATTCATCCATTTTACCTTGTAGCACTTGTACCTCTCGTTACTTACTGGTAAAAAAGCGCATCTTAAATTTAAAAAGTTAATTATGCAGGCTTTAATAGAATATATTCCTCTGATCTTATTTTTCGCGACATTTAAACTAGTCGATATTTTTTGGGCTACAGGTGTCTTAATTGGCACATCTATATTACAAGTTGCTTATTACTATTTTAAAGATGGTAAGGTGGCGACTAAAACGTGGGTGTTTTTTGGCATTGCGCTAGTACTCGGAACAATGACACTTATCTTTCAAGATGAAGCTTTTATAAAATGGAAAGCAACAGTTATCTATTTAATACTTTGCTTAACATTACTGATCTCTAGATACGCTTTAAACAAAAACTTGATGCAAAAAATGCTGACATCAATTTTAAAAGGTGCTTCTGATACAGAGCAAGAGATTGATATTCCTAAAGCTGTTTGGGATAGAATCAATTTAATGTGGAGTGCAATCACGCTTTTCATTGCAGGTTTAAATATTTATATCGCTTACAATTTCCCTTTAGATTTTTGGGTTAACTTTAAAGTATTTGGTTTAACCGGTATTACCTTTGTATTTATCTTCATTACTATCATGATGCTATTTAAATACATACCAGACGAAGAGCAAAAAGATTAAGCTCATTCAGAGAGTGTCAGCCATATAAAGTAAAAAGGGAGCCCATAGGCTCCCTTTTTGTTATCTGCTTATTTAAATTAAAAACCTAACAAGCTATATGCGAAAAACTTACTTGAAACAGTATTTACAAATATTAGTAATAAGATCACAGGTATAAATGTAGATAAAGAGAAGTTAACGTATTTCTCAGTCCAACTACCAATATAAGAGTCACAACCTTGGCTTAGCTCTTCAGACAGTTTGGCTTTTTTCCATCGATACATAACAAATAAACATACCATCAAACCATTTAATGGCAGAATCGTATCGTAAAAAACATCATATACTAGATCAAATAAACTCTTGCTACCGCCACCATAATTCATAAATGACGTTAACCATTCCACCATGCCAAATGATAATGTACATAACACAGTTAATAAGCCCATAGTAAATGACATCATAATAAGTGCTTTTTTACGACTTACTTTCTTTTCTTCAATATAAGTGGCTGTCGGTACTTCTATAATAGAAACAAGTGACGTAATCGCAGCAAAAAATACTAATAAAAAGAAGATAAACGCGATAGCAGATGCACCAAAGTAACCAATATCCGCCTGCATCGCTAAAAAGATTTTAGGTAAATAAACAAAAATCATTGATACTGATGAAGATGAAAGCTCATCGATTTTCACATCTGGATTAAAGCTAAATATTGCTGGTATAACCATAAGGCCTGCAATTAATGCAACTAGTGAATCTGCAAGTGCTACCATTTTTGAAGCGCCAACAATATCTTCTTTTTTAGAGATATAAGATGCATAAGTCATTAATATGCCCATACCTAAAGAAAGCGAGAAGAAAGCTTGAGATAAGGCAATATTTAACACTTTACCTGTGATCTGTGAAAAATCTGGAACCAAGTAATACTCTACACCTACCATTGCATTATCTAAAGTCAGTACATAAATCACTAATCCCACTAATAATACAAACAAGGTTGGCATTAATACTTTAGCCGCCTTTTCAATGCCTTTTTTAACACCACCTAATAGAATTAAATTAACAATTATGGCTACAACGGCCATATAAACAAATAAACTATTTTGATTAATAAAGGTGCCAAAATTATTTGCATCAGCTAATTGATCTAAATTACCAAAGGCTGTTTGAGCCAAATAACCAAATATCCAAACTGTGATCACCATGTAAAATACAGCAATCATAAAAGGAGTAAATACCCCAAGTAATCCAGCGAAACTCCATTTACCATCATTACCTGACAGTTTTTTATACGCACCTAATGGATCTTTTTGTGCGTTACGGCCCATTGCCATTTCAGCCATCATCACGGGTAAACATAAAAAGATAACAAACAAAGCATAAATGACTAAAAAAGCACCGCCACCACTTTTTGCGGCAGAAACTGGAAAACCAACTAAATTACCGATACCAACAGCTGAGCCTGCTGCTGCAAGAATAAATCCTAAACGTGAACTAAAATGCTCGCGACTTGCACTCATATACAACCTTACTTTTATTATTATAACTTTCGACTGATGCTATCAGCCTTGCAGTGCCCCTTTCAAGCTTTTACATTAATTCTTCTATAACAATTCTATAAAACTGTCACAATAATGTTACTATTTAGCTTTATTATTTAATTTTGTGGAATTTTTATGTGGTACATGATCTGCTCAACAGATGTTGAAAATAGTTTAGAATTGAGAAAGCAAGTTCGCCCTGCACATATTGCACGATTAGAAGCCTTAAAAAATGAAGACAGGCTATTTGCAGCAGGCCCTTTACCAGCAATCGACTCTGAAGATCCTGGTGAAGCAGGTTTTACCGGTTCATTAGTGATTGCAAAATTCGACTCGTTAGAAGATGCGCGCGAATGGGCTGCTGCCGATCCATATGTTGAGGCCAACATATATAAAGACTCAATTGTTAAGCCTTTCAAAAAAGTTTTACCTTAATTAAAGTGGCGGCTCTACTGTCGCCTCATTCAGTTTAAATTCACCCTGAACTGTTATTCTAAGTGATAAAATTTGAATCATGCTTTAAACTTAAACAATGCGGTATTAATGTCAAATTTAATAATCGTTAAGACTTTAAAAGTACTTGGTTTCATTAAGACTCTTTATTAAACTGTTGTTCTGGAGATTTAGGCATGCGCCACATAATGTATACATTTTTAGCTTTCACTTTGATTTTTTCTACAGTAGCAGATGCTAAAGATAGAAGTGTTAAAAATTCAATGGGAAAAAAGCGAGCAGCGCATCTCGTTAAAAAGCAGTATCCAGGTAAAGTATTAAAAGTTAAAGACGCCAACAAGCATTATAAAGTACGAGTATTACAGCCAAAAGGCCGCGTGCTAGATGTGACAGTTAATAAAAAAAGTGGTTTAGTTAAAAAAGGTAAAAATTAATGCGAATTTTAGTAATAGAAGATGATTTACATTTAGCTGATAATTTAAGAGGGGCGTTAGAAAAAGAACGTTATAGTGTAGATTTAGTTCACGATGGTGAAGCTGGATTATTTCACTTAACTGAATACCCGTTAGATTTAGCTGTTGTAGATTTAGGCCTCCCAAAACTGGATGGCATTTCTGTTATTAAAAAAGCACGTGAAGCAGGCTTAGATATCCCTATTTTAATTTTAACTGCTCGTGATCGCTGGCAAGATAAAGTGGAAGGTTTAGATGCAGGTGCAGATGACTACTTAACAAAACCATTTCACGGTGAAGAGCTAATAGCACGCTGTAACGCCCTTATTCGTCGTAGTGCAGGACAAGCTAATCCAGAAATGATGGCTGGACCTATTCGTATTCATACACGCTCACAACAAGTTTGGGTAAACGATAAAGAGCTAACGCTAACAGCATACGAATATAAAGTACTTGAGTACTTAATGGTAAACCCGCAAAAAGTAATTTCAAAATCAGAATTAACTGAACACATTTACGATCAAGACTTTGATTTAGATTCAAATGTAATTGAAGTTTTTGTATTACGTTTACGTAAAAAACTAGACCCTGAAAATATATTTAAACCCATTGAAACGCTACGTGGCCGAGGATACAGGTTACAAAGTCAATGGTAACAGGTGAAATATCACTAAAAATTAGGCAAGGGTTTATACTTATATTTTTATTAGTAGTCGCCTTGCCAATTTTATTCTTTTCAATAGGTAAAGCCTACTACTCCTCACTGGTTGAAGCCACTGAAAACACCCTAGAAGCACACTTATACTCAATTTTAGCAGAAGTTGACTTTCAAGAAGACGGCATTGGCATGCCAGCCGTATTATTAACACCTGAGCTTAATCGTTTAAACTCTGATACGGTTGCCTTCATTTATTTAAATGAAGATAAACAGTGGCAATCTGAATCTGCAATCAGCAAAGAAATTCTGCCTAACATCATGCCGCTTCATGCTGGTGAAACCCAATTTGAAAAAATCACTTACCAAGATAAAGATTATTGGCAACTGAGCTTTTCTGTTATTAGTGAAATAAATAATACCTCCCATAATGTTGCCTTTTATTTATTAAAAGATGATTTAGCCCTTCGAGACATGATGCTAGGTTTTAGGCATACATTACGAGATTGGCTGATCATAATGGCATTTGCGATCACTGTCTTATTAATCATAGGGTTTATATGGAGTGCAAGACCATTGCAAAGATTAGACAAAGAAATTATCGCAATCGAATCAGGTAATAGTGATGAAATAAAGGGGACCTACCCTGTAGAACTTCAAAAAATCACGCAAGATTTAAACCTGTTATTAAACTCACAACAAAGACAAAAAGATCGATATCGTGCATCATTGAGTGATTTAGCTCATGCGTTAAAAACACCCTTAGCAGTTTTAAAATCAAGCCCTTTAGCCACTGATGCCGATGCAAATGAACAATTAGATCGCATTAATGTCATGATCGAACATCAATTAAAACGCGCAGCAACTGGCGGCACAGATACTTGGAAAAAACAAACACCAATCAAACCTGTGGTAGATTCTATACTTAATGCCATGAAAAAAGTATATCGGGATAAAGATATTCACTTTATCGCTAACGTACCAAACAAAAGTTACTTTTTAGGCGATAAAACTGATTTAATGGAATTAATTGGCAACATAATAGATAATGCATGTAAAGCCTGTGATGCAATTGTACAAATTGAAGTAATTGAAAAACAAAATACATCTATGCATATGCTCTCAATTAAAATTTCAGATGATGGGCCTGGCATTCCAGAAGAGTCAATCAAATTACTGACGCAAAGAGGCGCCAGACTAGACACTTATGAAAAAGGTCATGGTGTTGGCATGGCAATTGTTAATGATTTAGTACAATCGTATCAAGGTATGCTAAAAATATCAGATAGTGACCTAGGAGGCGCTCTGTTTAATGTTGAATTTAATTACAAACAAAACTAAAGCCTGCTGTATTTTAGTGTTAGGATTTACAAGTTTTGTAAGCCAAGCACAATTTAATGATGGCTGTGATAATGAAAAAACAACTAATTTAAGCTATTTACGCTGTTTAGATAGTAAAATTGTATTAGAAAAGCGCACAGCAGAAATGTGGGCAAATAAAATACTGTTAGATTTAGAAAAAAAACAAAATGAAACTGGAAACTTACAGTTATTAAGAGTATTTAAACGTGCAGAGCAAGAGTTCGATAAATATGTTGAAGACAATTGTAGATGGCGTTATTTAAACCGCTTACCAGATACCATAGCCGCAGCGATTGCATTTAAACGCTGTGAGCTACATTCAATACAAAAGCATATTGAGATATTAAAGCTTCAATAACAAAAAGTGTTATATAAAAACGGAGGCCTGCCCCGTTTTTTAATGCAATCTATAGCCATTAAAATCAGCTTTAAATCATGTGCTTTTTGTAGATTTAGCTTCAGCCTTACTTTGTTATGACTTTTGATTCACGCATTACGCCTGAAGGCGAACCTACAAGCGTTTTGGCTTAACATGTGCACGACGTTATCCCTTGTTTTACTCTACTACGTACATCCATGCTAGCAAAATCTCGCCTACGAAACATCTATATAAGCACGATTCTGCCACCGGACACACATATTACAGCAGTCATTCCCGAGGTGTTGTATCGGGGATCTTGTTAGTTTATATTTTACAATCTTCGCGGATGAATCCCCGCCTACAAAACATCTAAAATTATAAAAAATTAACTCGTCTTTTCTTCTTCGATGTTACCTAATAATACTGCTAACCAACGGCCTTCATCGCTTGCTTCTAGTGCAATTTTTACTATCATAGTTAATGGTACTGATAACAACATACCAACGGTTCCGAGTAACCAGCCCCAAAAAATTAATGATAAAAATACCACCAAAGTTGATAACCCTAAGCCTTTACCCATAAACTTTGGTTCAACAACATTACCCATTACTGTATTTATTGTCATATACCCCATAGCCACAATACCGGCTATTGCAGGTCCTTGTAGTACTAATGCAAGTAATACCGCAGGAATAGCGGCAATCATAGAACCGATATTTGGAATATAATTCAGTATAAAAGCTAAAACGCCCCACAATACAAAATAATCAACATCCAAAATCCAAAGGAATATACCGGCTAACACACCTGTTCCTAAACTTACTAATGTTTTAATGGCTAAATAAGAATTCACTGAATCTAAAAATCTGTCTATATGTTTCATTTTCATTTGCGGATCAGCCAAAGCTAAATGCACTTTTTTGCTTACTACAGGTGCTTCAAACAGCATAAAAATAGCCGTTAATACAATCAGAAATAAATTTGCCATTACAGAGCCTAACCCTGATAGTGTATTAGCTGCAACATCAATTACTTTTGATGGATCAAAGAAAGATAAAATCTGCTCTTTATCTATCAAAATATTATATTTAGCTGCGATATCAACTAACCATACAAATTTTTCTTGTAGTAAAACTTTATATTCTGGCAAACTTTGCGAAAAATCGTTAAGAGACTGGCCTACTAAACCTGCGACAGACATACCTACTAATAAAATAAGTATAAAAACAACTACAATAGCCAACGACTTTGGTACTTTAAACTTCGCTAAATAATTAATAAGCGGATTACAAATAATCGCAACAAATAAAGCTAACAACATAGGCACTATAATATCGCTAGACATTTTTATCCCAGCTAATATCACAACCAATGCTGCAAACATCACAAATGCTTTATTAGCACCCAACAGCTTAGACATTCTATTTCCTTGTACTTAAAATTTGATAAAAGTGATTTCTGGCTATACTTATACCCGTAGCCTATGCCTAATACAATCTATTTATTAGGCATAATAAGTTGACTATCAATTAACTACATTTAAAAAGTATCATTTAAAGCAGAGGACCTAATGAACATATTAATTACGGGTGGCACTGGGCTCATTGGCAGTGCATTGATCCCATTTTTAGATAATCATCATAAAGTCACTGTATTGTCTCGAAATGCAACTAAAGTTTATGTGAAAATTGGCTCTCATATACATGCAATTCATAAATTATCTGAAATAGATTTTAATCAATTCGATATTGTGATTAATCTTGCAGGCGAAGGCATATTAAAAAAACGCTGGAGCAAAAAACAAAAACAAAAGATAGAACAAAGCCGTTGGCAATTAACCCAAGAATTGGTTAATAAAATTAGAGATGCCGACACACCGCCCCATACTTTTATTTCTGGTAGCGCTATTGGCTTTTATGGTAGACAAAACAACCAACCAATTGATGAATCTTTTGATCAATGTAACCAAGAGTTTAGCCATACGTTATGTAAAGAATGGGAATCTATTGCACTAAATGCACAATCAGATACAACCCGTGTTTGTATAATCCGAACTGGCATCGTTTTATCTCCTCATGGTGGTGCTTTATGTAAAATGATACCCGCTTATAAATTTGCCTTAGGTGGGCCCATTGCTGATGGATGTCAAATGATGTCGTGGATACATATTGACGATATTATTGGCATGATAATGTATTTAGTTGAAGAGCAATCTTTAAAAGGTGTATTTAATGCAACTGCACCTACCCCTGTTTCGAATGCAGAGTTTTCAAGTATGTTGGCAGAATCACTAAACAGACCTAATTTTTTTAGAGTGCCTGCAAAAATTCTCACATTATTACTTGGGGAAATGGCCGAACTTTTAATTTATGGTCAAAATGTACGGCCAAACAATATTACTAAAGCAGGTTACCGCTTCCATTATCCTGAGCTAAAGGAAGCCTTTAGCCACTTATTAAGACATCACTCGGAGTAAGTCTGAGGTATTTTTCTTTAACGTTTTAGCTATCATAAAGTAACCTAAAATTGATACAAAACTGGCACCAACAACAGGCCCTACAAGCCAAATGAATGGGTGTAGTTTACCACTTAGTTCAAATAACTGTTGCTGTACTAATAACAAGGCAATATCACTAAATATTGCAGCAACTAACCCCGCAACTAAGCCAAGTAAAAAGAACTCATATAAAGTCGCTAACTTAATTAAGCGCCCTTTTGCGCCTAAGGTACGTAATATAACCACTTCTTGCATTCTTTCTTGCAGGCTTGCTTGTACTTGAGAAATCAGCACTAAGCCACCACAAAACATTACAATAATTAATACAAAGCCAATCGCAATAGATACTTGCTCTATGGTAGAACGTATTTGCTTAATAAAACTATCTACATCTATCATAGTGATAGTTGAATAAGTTTTTAATAGCGCATTAAGTGACTTTTTACTTTCTTTGGGTACATGTAACGCAGTGATATACGTTGCAGGAAAGCGACTTAACAGATCAGGACTTAATATTACAAAAAAGTTAGGTTTTAAGCTAGACCAGTTTACTTTTCTAAAACTTGTGACTTTAGCATTAAACTTTTCTGAGCCTATCAATATACCAATTGTATCACCTAATTTAATTTCTAAACGCTCTGCCATGCCTTCTTCAATAGATGCTTCACCTTTAACATCTTTATCAAACCATTTACCTTGTGTAATTTCATTTTGCGAAGGCACTTCCAATAGCCAAGTTAAATTTAGCTCTCGGCCAATTCCCGCTTTCGCTTCTTCATCTTTTTTCTCGTTATCTTGTTCAGAAAAATCCCGAGCTAACAACTCATTATTAATTTCATTTAAACGCCCTCTTACTGTTGGGTAAAAACCAGTTGTTGAGATCCCCTCTTTAGCTAACATGGTTTCAATTGGGTTTAATTGATCTTCTGTAACATTAACTAAAAATGCATTTGGTGCATCAACAGGTAACTGCGACTGCCAATCATTAATAATGTCGTTTTTTAGTACCAGTAAAAACAATAATAATTTAATAGCTAATGCAAAGCTCACAAGCTGTACTGAATTAGCGCTCGCACGTTTTTGCAATGATGCAATTGCCAAAGACCAACTAGAGCCGGGGCTTAAACCTACACCTCTACCCGCTTTAAATAATAAGCGACTTATGCCATACAAAATACCAACCAAAGCAGCAGATGATAAAAACAAAATACTAGATATCATTAACTGACCACTAAATAGCAACATTAAGCCAAAAATAGTTATTGCTGAAACTAACAAGTGAATACGGCTTACTGCAATTGAATCACCTAAATTGCGTCTTAAAACTCTTAAAGGGGGAATATCAAATAAATCTAGTAGCGGCTTTAACGAAAACATAAACGCACAAGTTGCACCTGTTACAATTGAAATCAGCCAAGGTCGCATTGACGCTTCTGGTAAAGCTTGGTCCATATTTTGTGCTAAATAATCTATCGCTATAAGTTGTAAACCAAAGCCAAAAATTAACCCAAGTGCAATTGCAAAAACAGTCACTAAAGATAAATGCAGCATAAATATTTTACGAACACTTGAACGGCTTCCGCCTAAAGTTTTCATCATGGCAACTGGATCATATTGGTTTTCACAATAACGTTTTGCCGAAACCGCAATTGCAACTGCTGCTAGCATAATGCCTAATAGACCCGCTAATAATAAAAACTTTTCAGCACGGTTTACAGAACCAGATAACCAAGATTGCCTATCTTTTACGCCCCACCAGCTTTGGTTTTCAGACAAATTGGGTTTTAACCATTCGTAATAAGAAACAATATCAGCTTCTTCACCGGCAAATAACATTGCATAGTAAACTCGGCTACCAGGTTGCACCACTTGTGTAGCAGGCACATCATTAATATTAATTAGCACACGTTTACTGGCTGAAAAAATATTAAAAGGTGCATCGGGTTCTTCAACCAATACTTTTTCTGCAATTAAATTAATCGCACCAACTTCTACTGACTCACCAATTTCGATATCTAACGCATATAGCACAGATTCACTCAACCAAATATTGCCAGGTGTTGGCCCTGTATTTACGGAGTAATCACTGACTGATTCTGCTAGTGCATCTTTAATAACGATTTCGCCACGTAAAGGGTATTCTTTCGATACCGCCTTCACTGAGCTTAATTGCATTTCATCATTAGCGAACAGCATAGTATCAAAATATAATTGATCCGCTGTTTTTAAAGAATATTTTAAAGATTCTTCTTTGTATTCTTTAGGTAAGGGATGTGCACTGCCAAGTTTTCTGTCAGCAGCAATAAAGGTATTACTTTTTTGTTCTATTGATTGACCAATACGATCAGTCACTGAAGATAAAGTTAAAACCGTTAATACCGCCAATGCAATTGCCGCCGATATTATGGTTAACTCACCTCTTTTAAGCTCTCTAAAAAAAAGCCTAAAAGCAAGCTTTACCCATAAAGCATTATTATTTTCACCTTTATCCTGCATTGGCACGCGCCCCATTACTATCGTTAATTAGGTTGCCGCCATCGATATGTAAAATACGATTACAACGCTCAGCCAAGTGTTCATCATGGGTTACCAATAATAAAGTTGTGCCTTGCTCTTGGTTTAATTCAAATAATAATGATTCTATTAATTGACCGTTTTTAGTATCTAAGTTTGCAGAAGGTTCATCGGCAAATAGTATTTTTGGCGAACCAACAAAAGCTCTGGCAATAGCAACCCTTTGTTGCTCACCACCAGATAACTGCGATGGGTAATGCTCTAATCTATGCGCTAAGCCTACTTTTGTCAGTAAATCCATGGCTTGTTGTTTAGCATCTTTATGCCCAGCTAATTCTGCTGGCAGCATTACATTTTCAATGGCAGTTAAACTTTGTACCAGCATAAAAGACTGGAAAACAAAACCGATAGATTTTGCTCTAAGGGCTGCTCTTTGCTCTTCATCTAAATCGTGTAAAGGTTCAGAGTCTAGGTAGATTTCCCCTTCGTTGGTGGCATCAAGCCCTGCAAGTAAACCAAGCAAGGTTGATTTACCAGAACCAGATGCACCAACAATCGCAACTGATTCACCGGGCTTGACATTGAAGCTAATGTCGCTAAGGATAGGTAACTCGCCAGCAAGGGTATTTACCTTTTTAGATAACGCCCTTACCTGAATAAAATTTAATTGTGAAAGCTCAGTCATATGATTTACTCAAAATTCCATCGTACTTATAGTCGTATTTTAGTTCGTTTTTTATGTTTATTCTGTCTTGGGACGCTTAGCACTCAAGCTACTTCAGCATCAAAAGTACTTATTCTAGGTGATAGCTTAAGTGCAGGCTATGGTCTAAAGCAAGAGCAAGGTTGGGTGCATTTGTTACAATATACGTATGAAAACAAAAAACAGCCCATAAAATTAATCAATGCCAGTATTAGTGGCGAAACCAGTGGCGGCGCATTACGCCGTTTAGACGCTATTTTAAAGGCGCAGCAACCAGATTTCGTATTAATTGAAATTGGCGGCAATGATGGCCTACGTGGTTTCCCAATTAAAGCGCTAGAAAATAATTTATTACAATTAATTGAAAAAACCCGAAACTTTGGTGCTATTCCCGCTGTAATGACCATTCAAATTCCCCCAAATTATGGTCCTAGATACAGTAAAATGTTTATAAATTCATTTAAAAAAGTAACAGATCAAAGTAATACAACTCTACTTCCATTTTTTATGAATGATATCGCCATTGAAAAAAAGTTTATGCAACAAGATGGTATACACCCAAATAAAGAAGCTCAGCCTTTTATTAGAGATAAAATGGAAAAAGAAATTAATAACTGGGTTAATTCATCCAAAAGTTAAACACTTTCGGTATATTAATAAGCTAATCGACAACCAGTTAACCCTTGTTTAGATTAGCTTTATATCAAAAAATGAAAAAAATGCTTATATTATCGGCAAACAAATTGATTAATAAGTTAATGTGTTGATTTTCAGTATAAGGTAAGTAATATAACAGCCAGATGTCAGCATCACCCAATGCTAAGTAGTATAAAACATCTAATCTAAAGTCGGGGTATAGCGCAGTTTGGTAGCGCACTTGTCTGGGGGACAAGGGGTCACAGGTTCAAATCCTGTTACTCCGACCATTTCTAAAATGTTTCATTAATTAAAACCATGCATAATACTCAACCTATAGTATTTCGATAACTCTAAAACATCCTAATCCAACCTTTAGTTTTTATGAGTTTCACCTCTTTTATATTTCTTTTGCTTTATAGCATAATGTTATTAAACTAAATTAGTGGCTTATCAGTTTCTCTTATAATCACAGAAGAATTTAAAAACAATAACAGGGGATTTAATGAATAAATTGAGTGTATGGTTCTTAATGACATTCATGTCATTAGTGCATGCTGATCAAGCTAGTGCTTTCGATTTAGAAGCTAAGAAAAACATAACAAAAGGTCAGAAGTTTTTAAGTAAAAACCGAAAAGACAAAAGCGTTATTGAAAAAATATCAGGACTACAATACCAAATTATAATCAAAGGTGATGGTACCACACACCCTAAGAATAATGACCGAGTGACAGCGCATTATCACGGTTCATTTCTAAATGGTGATATTTTTGATAGCTCAAAGGCGCGAGGTCGACCTATTACTTTTAACTTGAATCAAGTAATTAAAGGCTGGAAAAAAGGCATAAAACTTATGGTTGTTGGTGATAAATTTAGGTTTTTTATCCCCTCTCATTTAGCTTATGGCAATCAAAAAGTAGGTCAAGTTCCACCTGGCTCATTACTCATTTTTGAAATTGAACTTTTAGCCATTAATCCATAGTTTATATGAACATAACTCTAAATCTTATGCCTTATAAAATATCCCTACCTTTCCTTCTTTAAATTTGTATACAATACGCCTTTAAATCTATATGACCTGAGTATTTCAATATTTAACAATTGATTGCGCTTAGTTAATAACAATTAAAGAGAAAATAATGAATGCTGTGATATTTGGCGTATTACTCATGTTAGTACTCACTTTAGTGAGATTAAATGTGATTGTTGCTATGACTGTCAGTGCGATTGTATCTGGATTAGTTGCGGGCTTAGGTTTAACGCAAACATTAGATGCTTTTAACCAAGGTTTATCAGGCGGAGCACAAATTGCTTTAAGTTATGCTATGTTAGGTGCTTTTGCAGTTGCTATTTCAAAGTCTGGTTTAACTTCAATTTTAGCAGATAAATTATTATCTAAAGTACAGAGTTCTCATTCTGAGCAATCTAAAACATTGCTGAGTTTTACATTATTAACTGTGATTTTATTATGCTCTATTGCATCACAAAATCTTATTCCTGTTCATATCGCCTTTATACCTATTTTAGTACCTCCACTATTGTTCATAATAAATAAACTACAACTAGATCGCCGTGCCATTGCGTGTGTTTTAACCTTTGGTTTAGCAACATCTTATATGGTTTTACCTTACGGATTTGGCGGTATTTATTTATACGATATTCTACATAAAAATTTAGCTGAGAATGGACTAGATATTATAAATACCCAAGTACCAATGGCGATGATTATCCCTGCTATTGGCATGGTGATAGGCTTATTTATTGCTATTTTTATCAGTTACAGAAAAAAACGCGTGTATGAAACAAAAACAGAATTCGATTTAGATTCAGTAAAAATACAAAATAAGTCAAAGGTGATGTTTATTGGTTTATTAGCCATCAGTTTATCGCTAGCTGCACAAAATATTAGTGGCTCTATGATTTTAGGAGGATTAACTGGTGTAATAATATTCACGATTTTTGGCACAGTAAGATGGGATGAAAGCTCAGACCTTTTCACGAAAGGCGTAGCCATGATGGCAATGATTGGTTTTATAATGATATCGGCTCAAGGTTTTGCGTCTGTGATGAAAGCCACCGGTGATGTTGCAAGTTTAGTGCAAAGTGCTGCAAGCTTTATGGAAGGTAACAAACCATTGGCGGCAGCAGTTATTTTATTAGTTGGGTTATTAATAACGATGGGCATTGGCAGTTCGTTCTCTACAGTGCCAATTATTGCAACTTTATTTGTGCCTTTATGTTTAGAGTTAGGATTTTCTGTCATGGCGACTACTGCATTAGTGGGCACTGCTGGTGCATTAGGTGATGCGGGCTCTCCGGCTTCTGATTCAACTTTAGGGCCAACATCAGGTTTAAATGTTGATGGTCAACACGACCATATTTGGGACTCAGTAGTACCAACCTTTATCCACTTTAATATACCACTACTTATTTTTGGCTGGATTGCCGCTATGGTGCTGTAAAAATAAATAAAAGGCTACTTATAAAAATAAGCAGTCTTTTTTATTGTTACCATTTCCAAAATGCACTTGTTATGGTTTTTGTTTTTTCTGACTTTGGCGATAGATACCAAGTCTGATTTTGTACGCCTGAACTTGTTGCGTAATCAAGGAATAAATCGTATGCATCACCTAAATCAACATACTCTAGCGGTGGTACCCAATCATCAGGAAAAACTAATGCATAAGGATAACCAGACTCATCTTTATATTGAATATCAGCACTGCCACTATTAGTTGAAAAGTTAAGGCGTGTAGGGTTACCAGGTAAATGTAACTCATAGCCTGTTACTTCCGTATATATATAAGGGTCGTAAGGCGGAGTTGGAACTTGATTAAATGCTACTCTTTCATCTAAATCAAAAGCAACACTAAACTTTTTACCTTGAATTGCAGCTTGTCCTGCTAATGTATTTACAAACTGCTGACCAGGTACATTCATTAGACTTTTAGTATCACTTAATATTTTAATATCAAAGGTATTATTTATACCTTCTAATTTTGGGTAACCACTTATTTGATTAGTTGAACCAGCTTCAAATATATTGATAGTCGCAGTGCCATCCACATCAGATAAAAACGGTAAATGTAAATACCAATCATGTGTATATGATGCACCTCTTGCTATCATATAACCCGTTGCAACTAATGATACGACTTCAGTATCATTCATACCAAAGCCTACTCTATAACCAATTACCAAATCATTAAAATCGTAATCACCCCTTTGAGGGTAATTATCTTCATAGGTCACAATGTAATATGAATCACTACTAGGGTAATATACCCATGAATCAACAGGGTTATTTATTTGGTTTTGCGCTATCACTAATGGTGCTTCATCTTCTCCAGGAGCGAGTGTCGTTAAATATGATGCATCTTCTTGCGTAATAATAGCGATATCTTCAGGACCATTTGAATAATCATAAAATGCCTCAGGATCACCCAAGCTTACATTGGTATCTAAAAACTCTATTGTAAGAATGGCTGATGTTGCTGATGAGAGAGCATCACCAACAATTATAGTTAAAACACCATCAAAATAATCAGCTACTCCATCACTATTTGGTGTGATACGGGATGAACCTGTTTCTCCAATTAATGTGTAGTACCGCTCTCTATTTGTTTCTCCAGACTCTGCAACAAGTGTTGTTGTTGGTGTACTAAAATCACTGTATTGTGTACTTACACCACCACTTGTAATGGTGATATAAGCAGATTTAACCGTTACGCCCTGACTTTGCGCTTTTTCAGTACCATTAGCGGATTCGTTTACATCAATAGCAAATACTAATTTCCCGCTGTTACTTTCTCGGAATGCTTCTAACTTTGCAGCATCAGGATCTTTTTTATTTATCTGTGCTTCAAATAAATCTACATCTGCAAAACCATTTCTAATTTTATCTTTAAGTGCAATTGACTCTAAACTTTTTGCTGGTAAGGCTAGGATTAACAAGCTCAGAAAAATAAATAATCTCATAATATTATCTCCCCAGTAAATTGCTCTTCTGTCGTAACTGGTGAAAATAAATCAAAATATACCCTGTCAACTGATGAAGGTAAGTGTAAACTAAAAGCCTTCATACTGGCGACTTTCCCTAAAAATAAGACTTTTTGATCGAGTGTATAAATCTTTAAATAAACTTCACTTGAGCTAAAACCATAATCTTCTGGCAAAATAGCAATAGAATGTGAGATATATTGACTAAATTGTGCAGATTCTGAAACTGGATTATCGGTAAGTAAATATGATGTTTCAGCGGGAGGAGTGATGCTTACAGGTGGAGGAGTTTTAGACTCAGCTCCATCACCTCCCCCTCCGCAGCCAATCAATGTATTTATTAATATAATATTCCATATATTTTCTCTCATCATAGCGGCCTTAATATTTTTTTAATATTAAAGATAGCTATATTCAATAATCAAACCAAAACTAACCTTTTGATTTAAAATTAAAAATAATGTTGTTGCTTCTCTTTTTTGCAATCTGCAATGCAATATAAAATTTAAACTGTCTTTTTGAATTTATAATATGACGATAATTAACAAAAATATCCCAGTCCATAAATACTTTTTAATAGTCTGCTAATATAAAAAGACTTGCCCCCTAGTTGATTGTTAATGAAAACATTCATTTTTTTGTTATTTTTTAATTCTTGCTCGGTTTATGCAACTATCGTAACTTTTTGCTATGAGGATAGAAATTTCCCTCCCTATATCTTTTCGACTTCAAATAATGATCAACCAAAAGGATTAATGATAGATTTAATTTTATTATCCGCTAAAGATGCAGGGTTCACAGTCAATTTAATATCTAAACCTTGGTTAAGATGCCAGAAACTAGTGAAACAAAACCAAGCTAATGCTCTATTTGCTATGATACAAACAAACGAAAGAAGCCAAATATTCGCCTTCCCTAAAAATAAAAATTTGCAACAACCTTATCTATTTCAAGGGGAATACGCTATTTTCATTCAAAAAAATGGCCCTTTCGATTTAGATAAAACAAAACAGCTATTAATCGATGAAAATGGCTTAAACCTTGATGTTTATTATCCTGTAGCAAAACATGGTTTATCTGCACCTTTAGGTTATGTAGTAAGTAAAATATTAGAAGATAAAAATGTATTAAGTTCGTTAAACCTCACTCCCATACAAGGTCTTAAATTTGTTGCAAATGGCAAGCTAGATGGATTTGTTATCGATAGACAGATAGGCACGTATTTAAGTAAAGAATTAAAGTTAGAACATAAACTTACTGCAACTAAACATAGTCTTTTACAAACTAAATGGCATGCAGCATTTAATAAAAAATTCTACCAAACGAATCAAAAGAAAATAGATGAATTTTGGAATGCATTTGAAAAACATCGAAGTCATTTAGTAAATGACCTTTAGAATAACTCAAGTCTCATATTCTCGATAAACTAATAATTAATTTAACTTATTTATTAAATTACATTTTACAGCAGGCCATTCAGTAGAAATGATGGAATAAACAACAGTATCTCTTAGTGATCCATCTTTCATTATTTGATGATTTCTTAAAATACCATCTTGTTTAGCACCTAATCTTTCAATGGCATTTCTAGATGCTTGATTAAAAAAGTGAGTTCTAAATTCAACAGCATAAGCATGGTGATTTTCAAATAAGTTTTTCAATAATAGATATTTACATTCTGTATTTATGGCTGTTCTTCTCACAGAATTACTATACCAAGTATAACCAAGCAAAGCCCTTTTATGCTGACTTTCAACATTATAGTACCGAGTTGTTCCGACAATATCCCCCGTTGTTTTGCACCTTACAGCATATGCGATATTACCCGTTTCACTTGCTTTTATAGCTTGGTTAACATATTCAGCCATTTCTTCAAAATGAGGTACATTAGCAAACCAAATATTCCACGCCTCACCATCTTTTACCGCCTCAATTAAACCTTTTACATGTGATTCATGTAAAGGTTCTAAAATTATATATTGACCTTCTAGTACTTTGTTTTCCAACCACATAACAATCTTTAAACCTTTTAAATATATTAAATTAAAGATTAACAAAAATCAGAATATATAAAAACAAATCAGATATTATTTCCACACTCCTGACACTTATTGTCAGTAGGCTCAGTTACACTTGTCGCTCACTTAATCGAAGGAGAGAAAAAATGGCACAGGCTGTTGAAATAGTACACTTTAAACTGAATGAAAATGTGACTGATACTGATTTTTTAGAATCAAATGATGCGTTTGAAAAGTTTTTAAATGAACAACCGGGTATGTTGTATCGTTCATTATGTAAAAGTAATTCCACTGCGACTTATACTGATATCGTTTACTGGGAGTCCTTAGAGCAGGCGCAACTTGCGCAACAAGCATTTTTTGATTCAGAGTTTTGTGTTGAGTTTGCAAAATGTATCGAAAAAGATTCTGTTATATTAGATCATTTAGATATACTGGCTCAAAGTCAGTGCGAAAACCAAGCTAAAGCGTCATAGAGCTTATAAAACTCAGATAAGGATATAAAGTGCGTAAAGCTGAACGGTTATTTCAATTAGTAACTTTATTAAAAGGTCGTCGTTTAGCTATTACCGCAAAAACGCTTTCTGAAACATTAGAAGTTTCAGAACGTACTATTTATCGGGATATTCAAGCTTTAATACTGTCTGGCATACCTATTGAGGGTGAAGCCGGGATAGGATATATATTACCTAGCCATTTTGAGATATCGCCGCTGATGTTTTCAGTCGATGAATTAATGGCTTTAATGCTTGGTAGTAAAATGGTGCAAGCATGGAGCGATAAAACTTTAGCTAAAAGTGCCGCCAGCGCATTTGAAAAAATTGAAGCTATTATTCCTGAGCACCTTCAGCAAAATCAGCCAGTGCCTTTTATCGTACCTGATTTCCACATAGATAAAACTTATAGTAATTATTCAGCGATAATACGACAAGCCATTCAACAATTTAATGTACTTAAAATCAGCTATATTGATGCTAAAAAAGATAACAGCATCAGAGAAATAGAGCCTTTAAGTCTCGTTTTTTGGGGCGGAACATGGACCATTATTGCTTTTTGTAAATTACGTGATCACTATAGAGAATTTCGTATAGATCGGATTCAAACATTAAATATTACTCAAGCTAAATTTACTACTTCAGAGTCAAAAAACATCACACATTATTTAGCACAAGTGACAGCGTATGATGACTATAAATGTTCAAATAATAAAACTAACTAAGAAGTGTAATTTTGTAATTTAAAAAATGTGAATTATCAGTTCATATAATTTCTTTAAAAATTTACTATAATCATTCTTATAAGAAAATTAGATGTAGGTTATTGATGAATTCAATGTTATTCAGTTTAGTTATATTTTGTTGTTCTTTGTTTGTAGCTAACCTAAGCCAAGCCGATGTTATATCTATTCATACAGATAACTTAATTGATTTACAGGCATTCGAAACTCATAATATTAAAGATAATTTAAGTGTAGAAAGTAATTTATTTGCTTTAAAAGAACAACTTGCCAATATAAATTTTGAATATATGACAACCAAACGTTCATTAACCCTAATGAATCAAACTAAAAATATCTGCGTTGTTAATAAAGTAAAAAATCAAGCCCGTCTAGAAAAATTCTTATTTAGTCAGCCAATTAACTTATTTCTCAGTAGAAGGCTTTATCAAAGTAGTGATAAAGCGCCCCTGAAAGATCATTTACTTGTAGATAATACGATTAATCTAAATGATATATTCACCAACAGAAAACACGCTAAATTGCTCATATCAAGCCAAATATCATACGGTGATGCATTAGATAAACAAATTTCTTTAATATCTAATAACAACAAGCTGATACGACATAGTGCCGAACAAGATAGCGGCGTATTAGGCATGTTTATAAAAAAACGAGCTGAATTTGCTTTATTATACCCCCATCAACTTTTTGACATGGGCGTTAAAGTAGAGGCGCGCTCTTATGCAATATCTTCAATTTCACCATATATTTTAGGGCATTTAATGTGCACTAAAAATAAAGTAACTAAATCATTTTTAAAAAGCATAGATGAGCATTTATTGACTCAAAGTAGCTTAAATGAGTTACTGAATATTCACCTTAGAAATGTTAACCCCATAGATAAAACAGTCGTAGAATCTTTATTTCAAAAAGCATTATTTTGATGAGCTGTGAATTCAGTATAACTAAATAATCAGCGTTACCTCGTCGGCAACGCTAAATAAATTAGCAAAACGTCTTAAGGTTTACTAAATAAGCTCTGCCAACATGCTGTCATCATATTCAGTTAAAACTTTTGAAGTTTTAACTTTCTCGATGTAATCTGGATTAGCAATTAATGGTCGACCAATTGCAATTAAATCAGCATCGCCACGTAATATAGCTTGCTCACCGGTTTGAGCTGTATAACCCCCACTCGCAATGACTGTTCCGTGATAGTTTCTGCGAATATATTGGGTTACAGTGCCATCTAAATAATCTATATGGCTATCTTCAAACATACCTGTGTGCACGTAAGCTAGTTCAAGTGAATTTAATTTATCTAATACATAATCGAATACAGCAACATCTTTTGAATCATGTGCCATATTAAAATAAGCTGCTGGAGATAAACGTACACCTACATGCCCTATCTCTTTTTTAACTACATCTATTACATCAAACAATAAACGACTCATATTTTCTGGCGTTTGGCCCCACTCATCTTCTCTTTCATTCGCTGCATAATGTAAAAATTGATCTATTAAATAGCCATTTGCGCCATGAATTTCAACGCCATCAAAGCCTGCCTTTTTAGCATTGGCCGCAGCTAGTGTAAAATCAGTTATCACGTGTTTTATATGCTCAGGAGTTATTTCTTGCGGCTCACCATAATGCAAGTCTTCCATACGAGGCACATGACCTTCAATAGCTAACGCCGATGGTGCCATAGGCTTTTCGCCATTTAAAAAGTGAGGGTGAGATACCCTGCCTGTATGCCACAATTGCGCAAAAATTTTACCACCATTTTGATGTACTCTTTGTGTAACTTCTTTCCAAGCATCTACTTGTTGCTGATTATATAAACCTGGTGTATTTGGATAACCCTGTCCAGATTGAGAAATCAACGTTGCTTCAGTTATAATTAAGCCTGTATCAGCACGCCTTGCGTAATATTCTACCATTGCCTGCGTTGGTACTAGTTCATCATCCGCCATGCATCGCGTTAACGGGGCCATTACGACTCTATTGTTTAGTATTAAACCTGCACCGAGATCTACTTGTTTAAATAATGTGTCAGTTGTCATATCCTTTCTCCTAAATATCTATCTCAAATTTCAACAAATTCATTATTACAGTTATTGAAATCTTTACTAGATTGACTATTTATATAACACTGTTCTTATTAAGAGAACAATCAAGATAAATATGGATGAGTTAAAACGCATTGGCGTGTTTACAAAAGTAGTGCAGGCAAAAAGCTTTTCGCAGGCAGCTCGCCAGTTGGGCATTGCTAAATCAGCGGTAAGTAAACAAGTGAGTTTATTAGAGCAAGAAGTAGGTGTACGTCTACTTAATAGATCTACTCGTAAGCTCAGCTTAACCGAAGCTGGTGATATTTATTTTAAACACTGCGAGCAAATCGTTGATCGTGCTGAAATTGCCATTAATGAACTACGCCAATATCAGCATCAACCAACTGGTACATTAAGAATCGCCAGTCCAATCGCCTTTGGTCGAGATCAGCTTATTCCTGTTATTAAAGAATTACGCTGCCTTTATCCCTTGCTTAAAATAGAGTTATTACTAGAAGATCGTGTCGTAAATATGGTGGAAGAAGGCATAGATTTAACAATTCGTATAGGATGGTTACAAGACTCTAATTTAATTGCTAAAAAACTATGTTCCAGCCCTACTTTGGTATTTGCATCAAATGATTATTTAGCACGTTATGGTACGCCAAAAATACCTGAAGATTTAGTGCATCATCAATGGATCAACCTGTCTATATTACCCTCTCCTTTAAAATGGTTATTTACTCATAAAACCACTAGAAATACGACTCAGGTTCAAGTTAATAGCAGTTTAAAAACAAATTCAGTTGATGCTGTAGTATCCGCTGCTCAAAGTGGTTTAGGGATTTCTGCACTTGCTAAGCTAGGAATTTGTGAGCAAATATATACAGGTAAACTAACACCTATTTTAACAGACTATGAACTCGACCCCGTTGGTGTTTATGCTGTTTACCCTCATAAAGAACATTTGCCGCCTAAGGTTAGAATATTTTTAGACTTTTTAGAAAAACGATGTAGAAATGCACCTTGGTGTAAAACATAATTGTATTATATTAGTAACCACACTAAGTGGTTACTAATCTTATGATTTAAACTAATTCCATAGCCTCAAAATCAGGCCGTTTTAACTTATCACTTGTTTGGTATAAAAATATGGTTACCACACTCATTCCAGATGCGATTAAAAATAATGTAGGCCCACCCCACACATCTAAAACAATACCACCAAGCAAAGGTGCAAAAGAAAAACCAAGTGAACATAATCCAGCAGCACCAAAATAACTGCCCTTTAACTTTTTAGGTGCAAGTCGATCTAAGTGCACATTCATATTTGAGAATAAAATGGCTTCGCCAATACTTAATACAAAAGTCCCTAGCAACCAACCAAAATAATAATCAACAGGATTAAACGCAAATACTAATTGTGAAATTGCTAATAATATAATGCCGATATATATCCGGTTTTTTATATCAATGTTTTCCATCAATTTTAATAATGGGAATTGAAATATCACAATTACTAATGAATTCAAAACAATGATAGATGAAATCAGGGTAACTAACTCTGGTATTTCAGCACGAGTTAAATATTGAATTAAGCTTGAATCGCCCTGTGCGTATATAAATAAAATGAGCATATTAGCGAGCATAATCAGCAAAAATACATGGTCTTTAGATAACAAAGCGATAATCTGCTTAAAATTATGAGACGTTTTATGCTGATTTTGTTTGCTCTTCTTTTTATTTTTGAAAGTTACCACTACTGCTCCTAATAAACCAGCATAGGCAAAAGCAGTAAACAAAAAGCTAGATTGCTCTCCGGTTAAGCCTGCCCATAAACCGATTAATGGGCCAATAGCTGCACCGGCATTGACTAAGAAATATAGCATTTGCATGGCCAACTCTCTGTCTTTAGCATCAGGTAACTCATCGCCTAATACCCCTTTACTCGGGGCATCCCACAATGATCGCGGTAAGGTCGCTAAAAACACGGCAGTACAAAATGTAAATAATGTATCTGCTACGGCCAACCAAGCAAAGGCTATGACTCCTAATAATGCAGCTACTAGCATCACAGGTTTACGACCAAACCTATCTGATAAATTACCTGTATAAAAGCCTAATACCACTGAGAAAACCGATGAACCTGTAAGCAATAAGCCAACTTCAGATGCCGATAAATTAAATTTTTGATATAAAATAACAGCCAAAAATGGCCAAACCATGTAATAAGTGCCGCGAATAAAAAAATTACCGATTTGCATTACCCAAATTAAATTTGAAAAACGCTTTAATCTTGCAATAGAGATAACAGTTGACATAAATAATCCTTTAAAAGTGTTGATGAAAAGGACTATAAAACCTCAAGTTAACTTAAGGTCAATAAGATTTAATGAATAAAATATGACTTAAGTAACATCTGAATTGATTTTAATTAATAGTTGTTTAAGCTCAGATAATGTATCAACCACAATATCGGCCTGATCTTGATAAGGTTTTTCTTCAAAATGAGAGATTAAACACGATTGCATTTTTGCATTTTCAGCCGCTTGTATGTCATATAAATAATCACCTACATATAGCACTTCTTTATTTTGAAGCTGCCATTGATTGGCAATGTGGTTTAAAGCAGTCGGATCGGGCTTTGGAGGAAACATTTCTCTGGTTATGACATTTTCGATATTTATACTGTGTTTCTTTATTTTATGCTCACTTGATTGTTTACTATTACGCGTCACTATTGCAGTAGGAATGTCGCATGAGTTTAAGTGAGCAATTAAATCATGCGCGCCTGTTAAAATTTCTGAACTCATTGCATCATCATATTCATGGGCTAAAATTTTTGCATCAGCTTGTTGCCTGTGCTCTTTGGATTCTATTTTATTTACAAACTCTAAAATATCCTCATCACTGCAACAGCCTATGCTTTGCTTCAAGGTTTTAAAATCAAGAGAAGAAGATACTAAAGTATTATCTAAGTCAAAGATAACACCTTTGATCTCATTAATTTGTTTTAAATTCATTCTATGTACCTTTATTTATCTGCAATACTTTTTTAATAAAGCTTTCCAGTAAGCCTTCATTTTTATAATCAAGTAAATATTTGCCATGAAACATTAAAGTCATTTCTACTTTGTTGTATGAAATATAACAGCAATATCCATCATAATCATGCCAAGCTTTAACATCATTCAGATGATAAAAACCTTGTTCTTTCTCACCTTTCTCAATAATCGTATTAAAAGCATTTAAAAACATTTTTTGATCTAAGTTATTTTGCATCGTTTGTATACCTGCTAATAGCTATTTAATATGTATACGATTAAAAACATAAAACGATCAGGTGATCTAAAACCTCCCATAATACGTATTGTGTAACATCATTTGAATTGAAAGAAGCTTTTATGGAATTAGGTATATTTGAGTTACCTGTATTTATACTGCCCGGTGGAAAAGTGAAACTGAGGATCTTTGAGCCTCGCTATATCAGACTCGTAAAAGAATCATTTTCAACAAAGGGTTTCATCATCACTTTGTTCGATAAAGATAATATTGCAGATAATGGCGTATTAGTTGAAATTGTCAATTTTGATGCTTTAAAAGACGGTTTACTGTCTATAGATGTGCAAGCAAAAGAATTTGTCACCTTATCAAATAAATATTGTGAACCTGATGGTTTGTACAAGGCGCAAATACATCATGAACACCATTGGGCTAACGAGACCTTTTGCGATTCCATGATTAAAGAAAACGACATGGTTCAGTTTTTAAATACCGCATTTATGAATTCAAAAAATTTAAGTGAACTTTATTCGGAAAAGAAATTTGAAGATAAGGCCTGGGTTTGCGCACGTATATTAGAACTCTTACCGATAACAACTTCAAATAAAGTAAAAATAAGCGCCCTTAACTTTGAGCAATGTGAAAACTTCTTGCATACTGTAATTAAAGGAAAATAAATTAATTTAAATTTATTTGATCTTTCTTATTTCCCACATCGTATTGGCTACTATGTTCACAAATAATTAAGTAGCTTTTATGCAGCATTCATTAAATAGTAAAAGAAACATTGCTGATATGAGTATAAATAAAACATTGCTTGAGCAAGATGATAAAGAGCAACTAAAAGAGTGGTTGTCTTTAATTTCTCTAGAAAGAGATAAAGATGCTTTTGCACAAATATTTAGTTGGTTTGCACCTAAAATTATACGCTTTGGTATTAAGCAATTAAATAATGAAGCTTCTGCTAATGTACTTTTGCAAGAAACTATGACCAATGTTTGGAAAAAAGCACACATGTACAACGCTGATAAAGGTGCTGTAACTACCTGGGTTTATACCATCATGCGTAACGTTTCTTTCGATATGCTTAGAAAAGTAAAATCTAATCGCGAAGATATGCTCAGTGACGACATTTGGCCGCTAGTTGAGTCTGAAAATTTAGAAACAGCTGAGTTTGAAGATCACCTTCTAAATAAAAGCTTAATGCAGCATGTTGATAAACTTCCACAAGCGCAAAAGCAGATAATTAAAGGCGTATACTTTCAGGAATTATCACAAGAACAAATTGCAGTGCAACTGGGCATACCAGTAGGCACAGTTAAATCTAGATTAAGAACTGCTTTAAGTAAGCTCAAATCACACTTAGGAGACGATTCATGATTACACACCATCCAAAACATGAATTACTAAAACTACATGTAAAAGGCGAATTACCAGCCTCTATCAGTGCTGCAATTTCTATGCATGCGGAGCTATGCCCTAAGTGTCATAAAAAATTGCAAGCGCTTACGTTAAGTGAATCAAATAACGAGTTTGATGATCATAATCAATCAATTCATATTCCGCAATCAATTGATTTTTCGAGTATGATTGATGATATAACGTCAAGTGAGCAAATTTATATCGAAACGCCTAAAAAACTTAAAGTTGTTAAAGTAAGAAATAATGAGTATCAATTGCCTAGAGCGATTGATTCAATAAATCAGTCTCAATGGCAAAACTTAGGCAAGTTATCTCGTGCTCGATTAGATTTAAATGAAGGTGAGCTACATACCAGTTTATTGCACATAGATCCTGAAGGTAATGTACCAGCTCATACACACAAAGGATTTGAATTAACTTTGTTATTAGATGGTAGCTTTGAGGATGAATTAGGCACTTACGTAAAAGGTGACTTTATTTGGTTAGACAAAAGTCATACCCACACACCAGAAACAGAAAATGGTTGTTTGTGTTATACAGTTTCTAGTAATGCACTACAATTTACTAAAGGGCTTGCACGTATTTTAAACCCTATTGGCAATTTCATTTATTAATACATCTGGAGCACATTATGAAAACACCACAATCTAGTATTACATTAGGCATAAGTGCATGTGTAAAAGGTGAACAAGTTCGATTTGATAAAGGGCATAAAAAGTCTCAATTTTGCACTGAAGAACTCGGTAAACATGTTCAGTATAAAGCTTACTGTCCAGAGGTTGCAATTGGCTTGCCCATACCACGAAAAACCATTCGCCAAATAAAAAAAGACGATCTAATAGTTGTCAGCAGACCCGATGGTACTGGTGATGTGACCGAAAAGCTGACTCAATTCGGCAGTAATGTTGCTGATAATATAGATGAATTAAGTGGCTTTATTTTTTGCCAAAAAAGCCCAAGCTGCGGTATGGAAAGAGTAAAAGTTTATTACGATCATGGTAAAGGCAGCGAATCTAACGGTATAGGTTTATTCGCAAAACAAATAATGGAAAAAAATCCATTATTACCATGTGAAGAAAACGGCCGTTTGAATGATATGCCACTGCGTGAAAACTTTATTATAAGAGTATATACATATAAACATTGGCAAGAATTAGTTGCATCTGGATTAACAAAACATAAATTAATCCAGTTTCATACGCAACACAAGTATCTATTAATGAGCCATCATTTAGCGAGTTATAAGTCATTAGGTAAATTATTAGCGCGTGCCGATTTACCATTAGATGAACTATCTCAACACTACATTTCAGGTTTAATGGCAGGTTTAAAACATTTATCCAATAGAAAAAGTCACTCGAATACTTTACAGCATTTACAGGGCTATTTTAAAAAGCAGCTAAGTAAGATACAAAAACAAGAACTAACAGATAAGATTAATGAATTTCGAGAAGGTTTAATTCCGTTACTCGTACCATTGACACTGATAAATCATTACATGAGAGAGCACACTAAATCATATTTGAATGCTCAAGTATATTTTTCACCTTATCCTGATGATTTAAAGCTAAGGTATGGCTATTAATGAATTTAGTATGGTTTCGCAAAGACCTGCGCATTATAGATAACCCAGCGCTTACTGAAGCAAGTAAAAATGGCCCTTTTAAGGCCATTTTTATTTCTACTCCCGAGCAATGGCGTAAACATGATATGGCACCAATACAAATAGATTTTTTAGAAAGACATCTTAATCTATTACAAAATCAATTAGCAGAGCTAGGTATTGAGTTAGTTCACATTGAAAGCCACCACTTTGATGATCAAATTAATGCGCTTCATGAGTATGCTAAAACACATCAAATAAATAACATTTATGCTAATAGTGAATTAGAAGTAAATGAATGTTTAAGAGATAAAAAAATCTTAGAATTGGGATTATCTTTAAAGCTTTTAGAGTCTGATGTTATTGTGCCCAAAGGTGATATTTTAAATGGCAGTGGTGAAATGTACAAAGTATTCACCCCTTTTCGCAATACTTGGCTGAAATATTTAGTGTCGCACAGTGTTTCTATCTGTCAATTCACAAATGATCACAATGAATCACTACCTAAGCAAAACACTATCAGCTTTAATACCCAAAAAATATGCTCAAATAAATGGCCTTTAGTCGATGTGATATTTACATCAGTAATCAATGATTTTATCTCAGATAAACTCATTAACTATAAACATAACCGCGATATACCTGCAATAAAAGGTACTTCTGGTTTATCTCCTTATCTTGCCATTGGTGCTATTAGCCCTAAACATTTACTGCTGAGTGTATTAGCACGTCACCCACATATCTTAGAAAATAGTGCAGCTGATGCGTTTACATGGATCAATGAACTGGCATGGCGTGATTTTTATAAACACCTACTATTCCACTACCCCAAATTATGTAAAAATCAAACATTTATACCTAAATACAATGAATTACCATGGAAAAATAACCCTGAGCATTTTAAATTGTGGTGTGAAGGTAAAACAGGCTACCCGATAGTTGATGCTGCTATGAGGCAACTCAAAAATACAGGTTGGATGCATAATAGATTACGTATGATTGTCGCCAGCTTTTTAACGAAAGACTTACTGATTGACTGGAAATGGGGCGAACGTTTTTTTATGGAAAACCTGATTGATGGTGATTTTTCTGCAAATAATGGCGGTTGGCAATGGGCTGCGAGTACAGGTTGTGATGCACAACCTTACTTTAGGGTTTTTAATCCAATAACTCAAAGCAAAAAATTTGATCCTACAGGCCAGTTCATTCGTATGTATATACCTGAGTTGAAAGATATTCCTGATAAAGAAATACACTTTCCACATGATTATATTTCACGCAATGGTTTATCAGATAAGTATTATGAGCCAATTGTTAATCACAAAGATGCGCGCATAGAAGCCTTGGCATTTTATAAAGTGTGAGATTAAATTTAGGGTATAAAAATGATTAATCGATCTGAAAAAATTCATGACTTTAACGATGTATTTAAGCCTAATGCTCAGTGGGTTAATGAGTTTATAGATGTATACAATAAATTAAATATAGATAACTTAAATACCTTAGAAGATATTTATCATAACGATATACATTTTCAAGACCCATTACATACAGTAAATGGTCGTAAGAACTTAATTCAATATTTCGAGAAGATGTACACAAATGTGAGTTATTGCCAATTTGAGATTACAAACAGTTTCAATTGTGAAAACGAAGCCGCCATCTATTGGGATATGACTTATCAACATCAAAGCCTAAATAAAGGAAAAAGTATCATAGTTCACGGCCATTCAAGGTTAAAGATAGTTGATAGAAAAGTCATCTACCACAGGGATTATTTTGATTTGGGCAATTTAATTTATCAGCACATACCTGTGTTAGGTGGTGTGATAAATTGGATTAATAATAGAGCGTCAAAATGAAACATATCCTTATTACAGGCGCTTCATCAGGCATAGGCAAAGCCCTCGCTTCTCTGTATGCAAATGAAGGTCATACAGTTTATGCTGGCGGAAGAGATTTTAAAAAATTGAATCTACTTTGTCGTTCAAATAATAAAATCAGACCATTTATTTGTGATGTTACAGATATAAATGACATTCAGTTAGCTTCTAAGAATCTACCTAAACTCGATATCATAATTCTTAACGCTGGAGATTGTGAGTATATAGACGATCCAATCAATTTTGATGGACAGTTGTTTGCTCGTGTTATCAATACAAACCTGATATCGGTCGGATATTGCCTGCAAGTACTACTTAAACATTTAAAGCCTAATGGTAACTTGGCTTTCACCAGTTCAAGTGCCGCATTTTTACCTTTAACACGAACACAAGCATATGGCGCCTCTAAAGCAGGCCTTAATTATTTAGCAAAATCTCTTAGCATAGATCTAAAAACACATAATATTAACGTTAGTCTGATCAATCCGGGATTTGTGAGTACACCACTTACTGATAAAAATACATTTAGTATGCCAGGGATCATATCTAGTGACTTAGCAGCTAAATATATTGTTAAAGGGCTTAATAAAAACAAATCAGAAATTAACATTCCTCCACTTTTTACTTTCATAATGAAGCTATTTTCATATCTCCCATTTTTTATTTGGCAAAAAATAGCAGTAAGGATGATTCAAAAATGAAAAACATCGCTATTATAGGTTCAGGTATTTCTGGCCTTACTGCAGCACATCTTATCAACCAAAAGCATCATGTGACTGTATTTGAAAAAAATGATTATATTGGCGGACATACTGCGACTAAACCCATTAAGTATAATAATAAAGAATATAAAATAGATACGGGATTTATAGTCTGTAATGATCGTACCTATCCCAATTTTTTAAAGTTACTAGATAAGTTAGGCGTGCCAAAACAAAAAACGCAAATGAGCTTTAGTGTAAAAAATAATGCCAGTGGATTAGAGTATAATGGTCATGACATCAATACATTATTTGCGCAAAGACGTAACTTTTTAAAACCTTCATTTTGGAAGCTCATTAAGGAAATATTAAAGTTTAATAAACTCGCAATCAATACATATGAAAATACTGTAGATGAGGATAAAACATTAGGTGACTTTCTTTTAGAACATCATTTTTCAGATAACTTTTGTGAAAATTATATCTTGCCTATGGGTGCTGCTATATGGTCTTCTAGTTTGAAAGATATGCTTGTTTTTCCTCTGCAATTCTTTGTTCAGTTTTTTTATAACCATGGTTTATTAAGTATCACAAACAGACCGCAATGGTATGTTATTACAGGTGGTTCATACAAATATATTGATCCTTTGACCCACAATTTTAAAAACAAAATAAAATTAAATTCAAAAATTGATTTTGTAGAAAGAACGTCAAAGGGCATCGAGATACATTTTAAAAATGGTGAAATCAATCATTTTGATGAGGTCATTTTTGCCTGTCATTCAGATGAAGCATTAGCGTTATTAAAATCACCCTCAGAGCAAGAACAAGAAATACTATCTAATATTCCATATACACCTAATGAAGTTGTTTTACATACAGATACCGACATATTACCAAAAAGAAAAGCTGCTTGGGCTAGTTGGAACTATTTATTAGACGAAAATAAAGATGCGCGATTAAATAAACCTTCCTGTGTTACTTACAATATGAATATACTGCAAGGCATTGTATCAAAAGATACTTTCTGCGTTACTTTAAATCAAACAGCACTAATTGATAAAAATAAAATTATCGATAAATATACTTACCATCACCCTGTTTTCAACAATAAAAGCTTTATAGCACAAAAAAGACGCAGTGAAATATGCGGTAAAAAACACACACATTTTGTAGGTGCTTATTGGAGAAATGGATTTCATGAGGATGGTGTACATAGCGCATTAAGTGTTGCCAAGCGTTTTGGGGTCACTTTATGACTCTAAAAAGCGGTATATTCAGTGGCCATGTTTTACATCGCCGATTCAGCCCAGTTTTACATAAGTTTAAATATAAAATGTCGATGTTTGGCATTGATATTGATGAGATAAACCAGATATCTAAAAAATTTAAACTATTTGGCACCTCAAAATTTAGTCCCATTAAATTTAATCAAAAAGATTACATAATAAATGAACCTGGTGACCTCAAAGCACGTATAGCTAATAAAGTGAAATCGCTGGGTGGGCAATGGGATGGCTCAAAAGTGTTTATGTTAATACAATGTAGATGCTTAGGTCTTTATTTCAGTCCAGTTAACTTTTTTTATTGTTATGACAAAACAGGGTCATGTGAGTTGATGTTGGCTGAAGTAAGTAATACACCATGGAACGAAAGACATTATTATTTAATTAATATTCTAAAAAGTGATATGACTAAAAAAACATTCCACGTATCACCTTTTATGCAATTAAATATGAAATATAAATGGCGTGTTACCACCCCAGAAGACAAGCTCATCGTGTCAATTGCAAATCATTTTGAAGGGGAAGATAACCCTACTTTCGATGCTCATTTAGCCCTGATGAAAAAACCTTTAAGCTCTCTGAACCTGATTAAAAGTTGGGTCAGTTTACCTCTCATGGTTTTTAAAATTGTCACCCTGATTTATTGGCAAGCACTTAAATTATTCTTTAAGCGTGTGCCATTTGTACCCTATTCTAAAAGCTGAGGTAAACATGGAAATTACACAATCATTGAGTCGTGAATTAAAAATAAGTTGGTTTAATAAAAAGTGTAGACACATCGTTTTTAAGGCACTTAATAGCATTGATAATGCCCAAATTGAAGTACATGAAGGTACTAATATAACAGTATTAGGTAATAAATCTGCCAAACTTAAAGGTCACATTTGTGTTCATGATTTAACGCTTTATAAAGACTTTATCAGAGGCGGTAGTGTTGATGTCGCACAAGCTTATTTAGATAAAAAGTGGACATCTAATAATTTAACACAACTTGTTAGAGTATTCGCTAGAAGTCAGAAAACGCTTGATTCTGTTGAAAGTAACAAAGGCCTATTGGCTAAAATAAAAAACAAGCTATTACACCTACAAAATGCCAATACACAAAATGGTTCTAAGAAAAATATATTAGCGCACTATGATCTAGGCAATGACCTTTATACACGCTTTCTTGATCCTACTATGATGTATTCGTGCGCAATTTATGATGAGTCGAATCACACAATTGACCAAGCGCAAATTAATAAACTTGATATTATTTGCAAAAAACTCGACCTAAAAATAGATGACCATTTGATTGAAATAGGGACTGGTTGGGGCGGATTGGCAATTTTTGCAGCGCAAAATTACGGTTGTAAAGTAACAACAACCACCATTTCTGATGAGCAATATGATTATGCAACTGAAAAAGTTAAACAATTGGGATTAGAGGACCGCATCACATTATTAAAAAAAGATTACCGTTTATTAGATGGTCAATTTGATAAATTAGTCTCGATTGAAATGATAGAAGCTGTAGGTCATGAGTTTATGACAAGCTTCTTTGATAAATGTAACAGCCTTTTGAAACCCAATGGCAAGATGCTTATTCAAGCAATAACGATTGCAGACCAAAGATATGATGCTTATCGTAAGAATATAGACTTTATACAAAAGTATATATTTCCTGGAGGCTGCCTCCCGTCAGTGTCTGTGATGAGCGAACACATAAAACACTCTACTGATATGATGATTGATAAGGTTGACGATATCGGTTTGCACTACGCCAGAACGCTCAATGATTGGCGAGTTCGCTTTGATAATAATTGGCATGAAATCCAACAGTATGGGTTTGATGAAACTTTCCAAAGATTATGGCATTACTATTTTGCTTATTGTGAAGGTGCTTTTTTAGAAAGGGTGATAAGTACCCATCACATTGTTGCCAGAAAGCCTCTTTATTTGGATGAAAACGATAAACAAATAATGACTTATCTATAAGTGGTTAATTTTACTATATAGCTTGATACTGATAAGTAATTCTGGTTTGAGGTCGTTATGAAGTACTTTAACATTATTAACTTATCTATTTATCAAATTTCATGGTTTATTGCTGCATTATATCCAGGTAAAGGCGCTCTATTTATTGCTGCGCTCATTGTAATTCACTTTATTATGAGCCCATCCAAATTAGATGATTTTAGGTTATTGAATATTGCTGTAATTGGCTGTGTGGTTGATTGCTTGATGATATATTTCAATGTCATAATAACTAGCAACAATGAATTACCAAGTACATTGATGTTACTTTGGTGTGTATTTGCAGTGACATTCAATCACTGTCTTCATTGGCTAAGTGCGATTAATGTAAAATATATATCACTAATCGGGTTAGTTTTAGGACCTGCAAGTTACTATGGCGCCTTAAATTTAAATACATTTGAGACAACACTGACAGATTTTCAATTTATATCCCTGTACGGTTTTATTTGGGCGCTGCTGCTACCCATTTTTGTAAAATATTACATTGCTTTAAAAGTACTGTTTAATCATGATAATGAGGCACAAAAATTATGACAAAGTATTTGTATTTATTAATGATAATTGTATTTATGAGTTTCAATTCTAGTGCTGTAATATTGGCAGACCTTCACAAAATTGGTCATGCCAAGATGTCTGTTCTTTTTTTTGATGTTTACGATATTGAACTACTGAGTAAAGACAAAAATTGGCAACCAGATAGCTATCCTCAGGCCCTAAAAATAACCTATTTAAGGGATATATCAAAAGAAGATCTGTTAAAAGCCACAAAAGAACAATGGCAACATATTCAACTAAAACAGCCTAATGAAAATCTCTGGCTTAAAAAATTAGACGCCATTTGGCCAGATATAAAAGAAGGAAATGGGCTCACTATCTTAGTTGACCCATATAAAACAAGTAAATTTTACTTCACTTCAAAAGAGCACAAAAATCTACTTATAGGTGAGATATCCGACCCAGGCTTTGGCCCTGCATTTCTAGATATTTGGCTTTCAGAAAATACATCTGAGCCAAAACTACGTAAACGTTTAATAGGTAAATAATATGAAAAATGTATTTTTAATTTTAATGAGTTTATTTTTATGGTCATGCTCTAGTCCAAATTTAGATGATTACCAAAATACAACTCCCACCTTTAAATTTGAAGATTTTTTCAATAATAAACTTGTGGCGTATGGCATTGTCTTTGATCGTTCAGGAAAAATGACACGACATTTTTCTGTTGATATCAATGCAAGATGGCAAGGAAACACAGGTATCATATACGAAGAGTTTATATTTAGCGACGGTGAAGAGTCGACTAGAACTTGGACCGTAGTCAAACAAAATAATGGCGTATATGAAGGAACGGCTTCAGACGTGATTGGCATTGCACAAGGAAAGGTGATTGGCAGTGTTTTAACGTGGCAATACGATTTAAAGCTAAAAGTAGAGGGCACTGAATATATAGTCACACTTGATGACTGGATGTATCTGTTAGATAGTAAAAGACTATTTAATAAGACTGATATTATAAAATTTGGTCTAAAAATGGGTGAAGTGATTTTATATATAGAAAAATTATAGATAAAATTGTTTTAAAAATAATGCCTTTAATGAAACATAAGTATTTTTATTAAATTATAGGTATAATGCCCGCCATTATTTGTTACAAGTTGATCAAAATGACGATATTCGCTGAATTAGGCCTAAACAAGACCCTACAAGCAAACATAAAACGCTTGGGTTATAAAACACCTACCACTATACAAAAGAAGTCTATTGGCGCTGTTTTATCTGGCGCTGATACATATGCTATTGCCCCTACTGGTACAGGTAAAACTGCTGCATATTTATTGCCTACATTACAAGAATTAAGTCAGGTTGATCATAGTCAAGATGAAGTACGCCCTGTACGTGCTATTTACTTAGTGCCAACACGCGAACTTGCACAACAACTTGAGTTATCAATTGCTAACTATGGTAAAGATTTAAACTTACGTACTATCAGTATTTTTGGTGGTGTAAGAGTTGAATCTCAAGTTAAGCGTTTTAAACGTGGTGCTGATATTGTTATCGCTACACCTAAGCGTTTAGTTGATCTTTTAAAACTAGGCACTTTTTCGCTTGATAACTTAAAACATTTTGTAATGGATGAAGCTGACAGATTAGTGAGTATGGGCATTCAACAAGAGTTAAGAACAATTCTTACTGCCCTGCCAAAGAAAAGACAAATTGTTTTATTCTCTGCAACTGATAGCAAAACATTGGCTAAATTCAGTAAAGACAATTTATCACACCAAAAAGAAATTAAAACGGAACAACTACAGCCTGCACAGTCAAAAATTGTACATACCATGTATCGTTGTTACAGAAAACATAAAGAGTCACACTTAATCAAGCTATTACAAATGCTGAGATGTGATCAAGCGCTTATTTTCACACGTACAAAACAAGATGTGAAAGACCTAACTGAGTTATTAACTGAAAATGGTTTTTCAAACCAAGGCATTCATAACGAAGTACAACAAAAAAGACGTAAAGAACGCTTAGACAGCTTCAAAAATAAAGAGTTTAAGTTTTTAGTCGCGACTGATATTGCTTCTCGCGGTATTGATTTTGATAACCTTTATTACGTCATTAACTTTGATTTGCCAGTAAACAGCAATGATTACATTCACAGAGCAGGCCGAACAGCACGTAAGACTGTGAAAAAAGTTGAAAACAAAGCGAAAGCGATGAAGCAAGAGTTATCTAAAGATGTATTAACTACAAAACAATTTGAGTTTGCTGATGCGCCAAAAGTAACTGTTGATGATATACAAGGTCATGTATTTTCATTAGTAAGCCCTGAACAAGAACGTTTAGTACCAAAGATTGCAAACTTATTAGGCACAGAAGTAAAACTTGATAAAATTCCTTGGTAAAGTTTTATAACAAATTTTGAATACTAAAAAGGCTGTTTTATAACAGCCTTTTTTGATGTTTGATTTTGAATAACCTTAACCGAGTTAAATAAATTTTTAGTTAAATTGACATTAGTTAAACAATGCCTTTAAGCTATCTGCAAACCTAAGCCATTTCTCTTTTATTGGCTGTTTTATTTTAATATCTAAGCTACCTAATATGACTTTTCCTTCAATCGAAATTGTAGGCGCATCAGCACTAAAAAGGGCTGTAGAGTCATTTTCAATACTCCCAAGAATACAATTTACATTTGAATGAGTATTCACATCTTCTGGTACTAAAATATCAACACTACCAAAAATACTGAGTACTTCTATTTGCGTATTTGGGTGTGTAAATCTGGCTTGGGTAAAATCGAGAGTATCACTTGCTAGAACATTAATTATCGTGATTTTTTTTGGTACATGCCATTGCCCATTGCGCTTACTTGAGCCTAGTACATTAACCAATTTATCTAGCTCTTTAGTCTTACCTTGTTGATAATGCGTCCCTAGCGCGCTTTTTTTCTTATCTTGATATTTTGTATTAACATTTAAGTTTAAATCTTTAGTTAACTCAATAATAGTCAGTGGATCAGTGCCATTCATCGCTTTATCTAAACGCGACTCAAATGCTTCTAACGATATTTCACCATGGCTATAATTCATTATTAGCTGATCGATTACTTCTTGTCGAACACTTTCAATGGGTCTATCTTGTGTGGCTACTGACATTATTTATCCCTATAATTTTTCAATATATTTAAAATGTTTGACTATTAAAAGGCAAGTCACATGCCAAATATAAAAACCTTATATTTCAATAGGTAACAATTAAAGATTTATAAAAAAAACTAAATTATGCTTAATATAACCAATATTAAGCATAACTGGCTAACTTAGACTTTAAATTTTAATAACATTTTTTCTAGTTCATAAAACTCATTTTTAAGTAACGTACACTCTTCTAAAGTGCTATTTAAATTTGATTGACCTGTACTATTTAACTCACTGATATTAGTAATTTCTTTATCTAATGAGCCTATTACTTGATTTTGCTCATGGGTGGCATTTGCGACACTTAAATTAACCTGATCAATTTCTAAAATAGTGCTGGTAACTTTAGCCATTTGCTCACCCGCTAAACGCGCCGATTGCACACTATTTTCTGAATCCTTTTGACTTTGCGTGATCACAGTCACAGCTTTTGAAGAACCTTCTTGCAATTGCGCGATGGTAATTTCAATTTCTTTTGTTGAATCTTGTGTTCTTTGCGCTAACTGCCTTACTTCATCAGCAACAACAGCAAAACCTCTACCCGCTTCTCCTGCACGAGCCGCTTCAATTGCTGCATTAAGAGCAAGCAAGTTAGTCTGTTCACTCACCCCTTTTATCACTTCTAAAATTTGGCCAATGCTTGCGGTATGTTGACTTAAACTTGTAATAGAGTTTTGTGCAGATATCATTTTTTGTGATAAATGGTCTATTTCTTTAATGTTGTCATTTAAGCTATTTTGGCTGTGCTCCGATTCACTATTAGCTGTATTAGCTAAGCTTGCTGCATTTTTCGCATTGTCAGAAATATCAGCTGCGCTTGAAGTGAGCTCAGTAACTGCATTTGCAACACTATTTGTACAGTCTGTTTGATCACTATACATATTGAGTGTTGATTCTGTGCTGTTTACTAAACTTTCCACTGACTTTTCTAACGCAACAGTTGTATCTTTGACTTGAGTAATCGAGCTATGTATTTTTTCAATGAAATCATTGAAATAGCTAGAAAGAACACCAAATTCATCGTTTGATTCGACAACTAACCTTCGTGTTAAATCGCCCTCACCTTGTGCGATATCTTTAATGGCATCTGATACACGGTTCATAGGTTTCATTAAATAACGCAATAAGAACTGCATCATAAGTACGATGGCAAAAACACCTAAAACCATATAAATCGCTGCTACATTTCTAAATGAATCAACTGATGAGAATGCAATATCTTTGTCTATTACAACTGCTAAATACCAAGACACATTTTTAATGCCTTTGATCTCGATAAACGAAACCAGCTTAGCGTCACCATTAATATTTTGTTCAACAAAATCACTATTTAATGCGAGTTTTTGGCCAAAAATATCTGTAATAGATTTATCATTATATTTATTATCTGGATGACTTAAAATTTTAGCTTCTTTATTGACTAAAAAAGCATAGCCATAACCTAAAAAGTCGATGCCATTAACAATTTCTGTAATGGTACCCATATCAATATCGCCACCAGCCACACCCGAGAACTGACCATTGATTAAAATCGGCGCAACGGCTGATATCGTAAATTCATTGGTAGTAACATCTATATAAGGTGCAGTAAAAGCCGTAGTATTTTGCTTTTGAGCTAATTGGTACCACGGACGTTGTCTTGCATCATAATCACTGGGTAGTTCAATGCTTGGATCATTTAAAACAAATGCGCCATCTAGCTTACCAATGTAAGTATTTTTAAAATCACCAGATTTATTCGCCTGTTTAATTTGCATTAAAGTCACTGACTCTGGATCTTGAGTTTGATAAGTATCAGCAATTGATACTACGATGTTAAGTTTGCCATTTAACCAGTTTGCAATATTTTGCGATACTGATTGTGATATTTCTTTTAAAACAAGTTCTAATTGTTGCTCTGTTTGTGAGCGCATGGAAATGAAGTTATTTACGGTGAATAGTCCTAATACAAGTACTAATACTAAAGAGGCGGCGATGGTAATTTTGGTGGTGAATTTAAGCGAATGAAACATAAACATCCTGCGTTACTTTATAGTTATTATTGATGTTACTCAGTTAAACTTCTAACCTTAGTAACATAATTAACACTAGATTAACTGATTTTAGATGCAATTTGAATGTGACTTTCTTAAAATAATAAGGCAGGGTGTAAATATATCTGTGCAAAAAGGCAATCAGGCAAAATACGAAACTGTATTTTGCCTGATTGTTTTTAGCGTTAACTTAATGAAGCTTCATTCTTGGGCGTACTACTTTCATTAACTTTTCAATTAGCCATAAAGCAAATGTTTTCAAGCTGCCATGAATGGCTCTTTGATGCATACGATATAATGACATATACATAAGCCTAGCAATTTTACCTTCAATAAACATAGAGTTATTAGTTAAGTTACCCATTAAGCTCCCAACAGTACTAAAGCGAGACAAATTCACTAATGAGCCATGATCTTTATAAACAAAATTATCTAAAGGTTGATGGTTTATTTCATTGATAATATTTTTAGCAATACATGATGCCATTTGATGCGCAGCTTGCGCTCTCGGTGGTACAAATGAGCCATCGCTTTGTTTAAAAGCACATGCATCACCTAATACAAAAATTGCATCATCTGCTGTAGATTGTAATGTATTGTTAACTAATATTTGATTTGATTTATTTAACTCAAAAATGTTGAGGTCTTTTATAAAGTCAGCGACTTTAACACCTGCGGCCCATAATTGAATATCGGCTTCAATTAAAACGCCTTCACTGGTTAATAAACCTTGTTCATTAGCGCTGGCTACCCGGGTATTTTCTAAAACATCTACGCCTAATTTAATGAGTTCACGTTTTGCCGAATGAGCGATACGATTAGATAAAGCTGGCAAAATACTTGGCCCTGCTTCTACTAAGTATATTTTTAGCTTTTTAGCCGTCATGTTATTTAAACCATAACTTTTGAGCAATTGGGCAACATGGTAAAGCTCTGCTGAGAGTTCAACACCTGTTGCACCTGCACCAACAATCGCAATTTTTAATTCATCTAAATCTGTATTTTGATGAAGTTGCGTAAAGTGATTTAATAATGCGCTTTGAAACCGCTCTGCTTGTTTATGTGAATCTAAGAAGTAACAATGTTCTTTGACCCCAGGCGTATTAAAATCATTGGATATGCTGCCAATAGCAATAACTAAATGATCATATTTCACCACACAGTCATTTAAATTAGAGGTGGTTTCATCATTTAAACGTATTGTTAGTTGCTTGTTATCTTTATCTAAACTGCAAAATTCACCTAACTGAAAATTAAAACCATGTTTAGCTGCATGTGCCGAATAAACAACGCCATCAATACTGGTATCTAAAGACCCTGTTGCCACTTCATGCAGTAAAGGTTTCCAAATATGAGTTCGACTTTTATCAATTAATACAATATTTGCTTTATTGGTTTTCCCTAACTTATGACCTAGCTTTGTGGCTAATTCCAGACCACCAGCTCCACCACCTACAATGACGATACTTGGTTTATTGATTTGCATACTTGCTTCCTTAATATTATTAAAGAGCTAACCACTCAAGAGTATTTAGATCTTTAACAACAACTTGGAATATAACGCTAAGAAAGTCTTAAAATGGTATTTTTATAGATTAAATATATCGTAAATTTCGTATAAATATTTTACCGTTTTTCGATACTTAGGTGAATGATTAGCTTGTTTTTTGGAGGGGTAATTTGTAACAAGAAATGAAGGATTTAAAGATGGTTTATTCAGAAAAATGAAAGACTTTATGCGTATATAAAACATCCATAAAAGTAGCTAATTTAAAGATTTGTAACTATTAGCCCAGGAGATAGCTTCTGTGTAATATTTTACAAGCTCGGCCTCATCTAGATTAACCTTTTCACAAGCTTGTTTCATTGCCCACCAACTTGCTTTTTCATATGATTTTTCAACTTCTAATACATGAAAAAGGATATTGCTTTTTCCGAGCAATGCATCTTTAATTGAATCTGCAATGGGCAGTGTAAGCAATATATCTTCCATAGATTTATCTAAAATGGCATCTATTAATGAAAACAGCCCCATTATAAATGCGTTATTACTCATGCCTGGTGATACTTTTTTTGCAATCAACTCACAAAATCTTGCCCTAATAATTGATAATTGCGTTAGTTCAGAGGGTTTATTTTGTGCTAAATGTGCCGTCATGATTAAGCAAACAAACTTTTTAACGCGATCTTCCCCTAAATAAACCAAAGCTTGTCTTAATGAGCCTATCTCTTCTCTTACTGCAAATAACCCTGAATTAATAAAACGCAAAAGCTTATAAGATAACGCAGTATCATGCTCAAAGTGTTTTGCGATGTTTTCATAATTAAGATTATCCCTTAATACTTCATTATAAATTGCAATTATCGCAGCCTGGCTAGAATCCACATCACTTTGTTCAATTATTTGCGGTTTACAAAAATAATATCCTTGAAAATAGTCAAATCCCATTTCCTTGGCTTGAATGTATTCTTCATTTGTTTCTACTTTCTCTGCAAGTAATTTAAGTGATTTATTCTGCTTTAACTTGTTTATCAAAGGCGCTATTGAATCTAAGGGGGTTGCCATAATATCAAATTTGATTAATCGACAAATCTTTATAAAAGGTGCCCAAGGTTTGCTATAAACAAAGTCATCTAATGCTAACTTATATCCTTTATGAAAAAGCTGTCTGCACGCGTCATAAACTTCAGGAGTAGGCTTTACATCTTCTAATATTTCTATAATGACTTGATCTGCAGGTAATAAACTGGGAATTAAATCTAATATTGCTCTTTCAGGAAAGTTGATCAGCGCTTTTTTACCTGAAGTGATCTCTTTTAAGCCTTGGTTAAATTGGCTATCAAGTAAAAGCTTGGCCGTTGCTTGATTGCTCTCTACGTCAGGAAAAGCGTTATTTAGACCATCCCTAAATAATAATTCATAGGCAACAACTTGTTTTTTGCGATTTAAGATGGCTTGCCTTGCGGTATAAACTTTCACTCAAACTCCATGTAATAATATAAATCAACTACTTGAATCATAGTTATTACATGAAGTTTTTGCTAAAAATCTTTTTAAATAAAAACTGAATACATAAAATTAATTCAGCTTTATTGCTCCTAATAGATTTTATTCAATAATTAACTTAGCTACCGATGATTTACCATCATAAGATACAGTTAAAATGACTTCCCCAGTTGTGCTGGATGTACTTGTTACTTTGTAGTTAGCTGCGTTAGTGCCAATTGATACTAGTTCACTGGTTATTAACTCATTATCACTAAAAGATAACTCACTAAATTCAGTGACATTTATATCAGCAGTTGTTTCTTCAAATTGCGCTTTTACAGTGATTTCAATAGACTCTTTTGCCTTAAATGTGATTGTCTCTTCACCTTGATTTATCATTAAAGTATCTAACGTAGCATCACCTTTAATTTCTAATGTTGCAGTGCCTTGAACACCACCACAAGTAGCATACACTTCAGTAACCCCAGGTTTTAGTGCTAAAAGGCTGCCTTTTGTTGTACCATTTAAAGTAACCCCTGCTAAAGCATCATTTTTTGCCTGCCAACTAATATTATTATCAATATTAATAGGCGTTTCAGATACTGTATTTACAAGGTTAGCTTGCGATTGCACTTTAATTCTATCGCCAACATTAAGTGTGATAATGCTTACTTCTTTGTCCTCTACAATGACATCGATTGTTTCTAAATTTTTGGGATTGGATATGACTTCTATCTGGTTTGAAATATTATTTACTTTACCTGTCACAATTGTATTTTCAATTTCAGCATGTGATGTATGTAATATGCCACCGGTTTCAATCGTTGCGGTAGTATTACTATCAACCGAAAAAGTAATATCTTTAGTGACATTTAACGAAGTATAATCATCAGCATAAGTGACATCAGCCACAATATTTGCGTCAATACAGGTATTGATATCACCTTTAATCGGATCAGATTGCTTTAAAACTAAAGAAGAAATCACCTCATCACTGACTGACAATTCTCCTTGTGCAAAGATATCATTGATCGTTGTGCCAGTGATAATAACTTTCCCTTGCGGCTCTAATGAATTAGCAACGGCTGTCACTAATCCTTTGTTATTTACTGTTGCAATACTAGCATCACTTGATGACCACTCCAGCTCAGCTGTAACATCTCTCTCATCGTTATTTGTATCTATGCCTAACGCACTTAGTTGATGTGTTTCACCTACTTTTAAACGTGTCATCGCACCAATAATGGTAACAGATTCGATGATTGTACCTTTAGCACGTTGAGATTCTAACTCTACAGCTTTAGCTAATGCTTCAGCGTTATTATCTGAATCACACCCTGATAAAACAATACTTGATGCTAAACACACACTATAAGTAAAGTTAGGCAATAAACGTTTTAAATTAGTTTTCATTTTATAAACCTTATTTTCTTTTAGAAGTGATAATTAAAACCAAGTGAAATACCTGTAATACTTAAATCACTGTCATTATACAAAGACTGGTATCCTAATTTTACGCGTGCATTTTTAAATGAAGGTATCTCTTGATATAAAGATACTCCCCAAGCAAAACCGTTATATTCATCTGTACCATTAAAGGTATTTTCTGGCCCACTCACTGTCATTTTGGTGCTTGCATAACCCAAGGAAACATCAAGACTAAAGCCATTCACAGCATAAGATTGTAATAAGATAAAAGCAGCTTTGCTATTTTCTAAATCAAATTCCATATTGTAGATATTGTCGGTTTGATTACCCGATATATATTGTCCTTCAATTGCTATCTGTTTATAAATACTTGTACCTAATCTAAAGGCTGCCATACCCGTATTTGCAGACTCATCTGAAATTTCAATATCAGAGTGAAAATAATCAACACCAATAAAACTAGAGTTTGCAAAACCAGGCAATGTTGTAAATAGGCATAAAAGAGGGAGAGATTTCATCATATGTAACAGCTAAGTTCCTTTTTAAGTGAAATCAAATTTTATATTGATATTTAACTGATTTCTATTGTTTTAATGTAACTATGACGCTTTTTTAGTATTTTTCTCAAGTAAGTTCATTTGATGTTCGTAAATAAAATGAGCTTCCTCATTTGAAATAGATATTTTAAAATTTTCTTGAAGTAACTGTCTTAATACAAAGGAGTTCTCAATAAGCTTTGATAAATGTGTATTTAAACTATCATCATATTTTGTAAATGTGAGGTTTCGTATTAAGTAACGTGTGTCTTTATCTATTCTTGAGACAACAAGGTGATTTACAAATGCCGCTTGCTCATGTTTATGACTATAAAAGTGAGATATGTCACAATCTGTTTCAGTCGCTTCTGATAAATCTAAACGATATAAAGTGACAGGTTTTAACTCATTGGTTTTTATAATGCGATAGGTATTTCTATCATCTAATTCAACTTGATACTGTGCAAAAGGCAAAATGGTATTATCACTTTGAGAAAGCGCAATCAAACCTCTCGGACTCATCACACCAAAACCAACATCAATAATATACTGTTGATTATTTAAAGTAAGCAAAGTCAACCTATGGCTTCTGCCATTTTCAGGATCGTTATTAAGCATCACCCGCGCTATTAAAGGCCTGACTTCAAAACCTAAATGCTCCAATGCAAGGTAGAAAATTTTATTGTGTTCAAAGCAATAACCCCCCGTACTTTGCTGAATAACTCGTTCAAAAAGAGGCTTTGGTTCTAAACTTAAATCTTTGTTTAAAATAACATTCAAGCTACTAAAGCTAAACAATGAAATATGTTTGTTGATCATAGTTTCAATTAAATCATGCTCTTTTAAGTTAAAAGGTAAATCTAGTATTTCAAAGTAATTGTTAAGGTAATTGCGCATAAAACTCTCCAAGAGTGATTAATATGACGCGACTTTAAAACCTTAGGTTAACTTTAGGTAAAGCAATATTTTTAATTAATTTATTTAACGCTGATATTCTCAGTGATCAGACTTGATATAAACATCGCTGGGGTTTATTCTTCCATTTTTTAAAAGGTATAAAATATAATACCTTTTATTATTAGTAGTTAACATTAAGGTATTTTTATGAGCAACCAAACAAACAAGCAAATAGGCACTGCAGGTATAAAATGGGGTGTTGACGAAAAAAAACTTTGGCTTTCTATGCAAAGTATTAAACGCTCATATCAAGATGAAGTTGTAAGTAAAATTAAAGCGCTTAAGTCAGACTTTGATATCACACAGTATGGTGCACTTTCTTATGATGAAGCTCAATACCCTTTGTTTGTTGTTAAAAGTCGTAATTGGGACACAAATAAGCCTACTATTTTAGTGACAGGCGGCGTACACGGTTATGAAACGAGTGGTGTACATGGTGCGTTAGCATTCTTAGAATCTAAAGCTTTAAATTATACAAATCATTTTAATATTGTTGTTACTCCATGTATTAGCCCTTGGGGATACGAAACTATTAATAGATGGAACCCAAATGCTGATGATCCTAATCGTTCTTTTTATAAAAATAGTCCGGCAGAAGAGTCAGCGGCTTTAATGCAATGCATTGCATCTCTTGATACTCAAATTACCGCACATATTGATTTACATGAAACAACAGATACAGATAATACACGTTTTAGACCAGCTTTAGCTGCTCGTGATGCGGTAGAACACACAAACTGGAATATTCCTGATGGTTTCTATCTTGTTGGCGATACAATAAACCCTGCTGTAGACTTTCAAACAGCCATTATAAAATCTGTTGAAAAAGTAACGCATATTGCACCTGCAGATAAGCAAGGCAATATTATTGGCGCACCATTAGAGCAATTCGGTGTAATAAACTACGCTACAACTAAATTAAGTTTATGTATTGGCTTTACTCATGCTCCTTACTCAACTACCACAGAAGTTTACCCTGATAGCCCTAAAGCAACAGATGAAGATTGTATCAATGCACAAGTTGCAGCTATAACAGGTGGTTTAGATTACATTATTGAAAATACATAAGTTAATTTTGCATTCTAAATTTTTTAATTTAAATTTATCTAACAGTTACCTAAATTTAATGCAAGTGTAGTTGTAATTTAATGTAATCTGCAAGATGAAATTAAACAAAATTCATATAGTAACACCTGCGTTCAATATGAATACCATTCTTAAATTAGAATGGTATTCACCTTACAGGATTTACATTATGATTTTTTCTTTTAAAAAAGCACTCCTAACAGCAGCTATATTTAGTGTTTTTTCAGCAACTGCCACGCAAAACACCTATCTAGAAACCCTTAAAAATATGAACTTTGACGAGCTTGCTGCCCAATATGATATTGCATTTGAAGGTGATCAAATATTTTTTAAAGGAAATGTGGTTTCAATACTCAATACCTGCATGGCTGATCCACACACCATACGCACTAAGTCGAAAGTCGTCATTGAAACACTAGATGATGAAGACTTTATTGTTATAGGTCATGACTACCTTTATAAATCAGTCAATGGTTTGAAAGCTATGGTTGATGGTGACAGCGTTAAATATATTAACCACACTATTGCTACAGAAAAAAATATTCATATTGTCACCAATGATGATGATTTGGACTTTGATCATTTATTTAGTAAAAGGTATAAAATCAAAAAGTGTTAATCACAAAAAGCATGGCGTAAAAAATCATTTTTACATTGATTATAATTTTCTTCAGAACAATTAATATAATTTATCGCTAATAAATACTGGGCTTGCAGACATTTTCCTTCTTGTGCTAGCTCATATTCATTCATAACAATATGCATTGCCTCAACAGTGCACTCATCTTCACCTTGACCAATCTCTACCTCATCAGGCTCAAAGTTATCCAGCATCCAAATTTGTAATTTTTCTATTGAAATTTTTTCTTCACCCCAAGATTGTATTATCTCTAATAATTGCAACTTGGTGATCTGTTTTTTATTCATTAACATCTCTTTTATAAATTTATTTTCTTTGATGATTGAGCTTTAATAATTCATTTTTAAAGTTATTAACTAAGCTTTGATCTGTCGTTAAGCTAAAAGCCATACAAATAGCATTATTAGAATAATTTTTTAATTCTAATACCTTAGTTAAGCTATTTTCGGGTTTATTTAATGATCGCAATAATTGGTTAGCAGTAAATTCTGTTTGAACAAGAAAGTCTACTCTATTCAAAAAGAGTTTATTGATACTAACCTCATCACTAGAGGTGACATCTAAATTAATACCAGACTCAAAACCAACTGAGCGTAAATACTCATGTGAGCTATCACCACGATTGATGCTAATTGTATGTTGTTTTACTTGCTCTAAATTATTAACTTTTAAGTCATATCTATTTTTAAGCTTAAATAAATACACTTTAACTGGTGGCAGTAAAGGGCAAATCCATTGAAATTTATCAACTCTTTCAGGTGTTTTAAAAATTGAATAAATTAAAGTATTATCATTTTTCTGAGCTATCATCATGGCTCTAGCCCAAGGGTAGCTTTTTATTGTATAGCTTAACTTTAACTTATCTAATATTGTTTTTACTTTATCAGTAGCACGGCCGATTACTTGCCCTTTTTGATTATGGTAATTATATGGATACCACTGCTCAGTCACAACATTAATATGAATTTGAGCATTGAGGTTAAAAGATAATAAGCCTACCACAAATGCTAAAATAAACTTATACATAACTTATCTTCATAAATACAATAACCCAACTTATAATCGATTCAATATAAGCTTATAGTACCATTTTATTTAAGCTTAATCTTCGCGAATATAGCAAGTATCCTCTTCTTCATATAGCGTTGTTATTTGATTTCGCCCATTTTCTTTTGATATATAAAGTGCTTTATCGCGGCTTCTATCGGTCCATGTATTGAATATTCACTCAAATATCTTCACCCAATGTAATTTCAAAAGTAACAATATGATCCACAAACCATTGCGTTAAGAATTCTATCGTTTCTACAAGTACAAGCTGATTACTTTGCTTCTGCGTTAGCATGTTTTACAGCTCATTTAAACGGGATAAAAAATACGATGCTGCTTTTTATGATTGTTATAATCTGGAAAGGATATTTTTTGCATTAATTGCTCTTCACGAGCAAAGTGATGCTTAGTGTAATCAACTAAGGTGATAAATATCTTATCAATGTCATCATCACTGCTATGATTATGTAGACAGGCAATTGATTGAGGGTATCTATAAGAAACTTGTGATCTTCATCTATTGAGGATAAACCAACACTTAAATCCGATGTCCATTGAAATTTTGAACCAATATTGATTGTATTTTGTTAGATTAATCTCTCATTTTCATAAGACATTTTACCCCCTTTCTGAGTTTTAATTATAAATCAAACGCCTTGTAATGAGCCTTTATATAAAATGCAGAGGGCGTACGAACAACTCAGTAATTGTATAACTTATATACTTTGTTAGATAAGAGAATTCTGTTAATCAAAGTTAAAGTTAAAGTTTATAACGATAACAAGCACGGTTATTTAAAATAACTACCGTTTCTTTATATTAGTGTTTAATAATACGAGATCCCGTTGTTATAGTCATTTTGTCTCTATTGGGTTTAACAAAAGAGAACAATTTTGTTTCTCGCATTACTGCCTCATTGCCATTAACTGTACCAGGTGAAAACTCCCATTTCTTTATTGCTTTTCTAACAGCTCTTTTTAAATGTCTTTTAGTTTCTCCAACAAACTCAATATCTGTTGCTTTACCAGTTAAGTCAACTGTAAACTCAATCACTACGTCCCCTTTATAGCCTCTCCGTTGTGCAGATTCAGTATATATTGGATTGACCATTTTTAATGTCTTTGGTGGGATCACTAATGGCGCATATTCTTCAACGACTTTTTTTGTCGCTAATGTAATATTATCTTTTTCATCTAATTGATCATTAGTGAGCATTGCAATATTTTGGATAACATCTTCTTTGATAGCACTAACATTTAAAGGTAAGTGTCTATAATTGTTGCGACTCTCAGGTTGTTTAATTAATTCATCAATTAGCTTTTTGTTTGTCTTTATTCTTAACTCATTAAGTTTTATTGCTACCTTGTCCTTATCTAAATTAGGCGTATCTGCTTTGTCTACTGATGATTTATTATTCTTAATTGTTTTATCATCATTGATTTGTTTATTATTCTTAATAACAATAGCCGCTGGAAGTTGTTTTTTTATATCATGGCTTTTTTTAGTTTTAGCATTAATGTGTGACGCGACACCTTTTACGACTTGTTTAGGTTGAGATTTTACTAAACTTATATTTTTAAGGGTTGCTAGTTCAGTAATGTCTTTACTCTGCACCATACCTACAACTTTATATGAACTAAAAATTAAGCTCACAACGAATAAACCTAATAAGCCTGCAAGTCCACTTTTGGCATATTTTGGAGTACATGTATGCTCACCTACAACTCTTGATACTCTACTCTTTAAATCCCCCCCTGTTGCAGCCATCGCCATTGAAGGAATTGTATTTGGTCTGAGTTCTTCAGCATTTAGAAGCGCTTTAGCATAATCTATTTTTATATTTTGATTTTTAACAGCTATATCATCACAGCAATATTCTCGATCTATCCTGATCTGTTTAGAAATCCATTTAACTGCTGGATGATAAAACAAAAATACCTCCACCAAGGATTGTATTAAGTTTATAAAATAATCATATCTTTTAACATGTGCTAATTCATGTGCGATTAATAGCTTTAATTGTTCATTGCTAAGCCCTGAAACCATATTTACTGGCACTAAAATAACAGGTTTAAGCCACCCAATTACCATAGGTACATCGACTAATTTAGATACTAACAAACGCACATTTTGAGACACATATAATGACTGTTTTATTGAGATAAATAATTCATTTAGCCATTGTTCAGGTTCACTTACTTGCGTTTTAGGTAATTTATAAATGGACAGTAATGCTTTGCAATAACCCATACTTAAATAGCTAACACCCATCAGCCAAATGATTGATAATAAAGGAAGATAGCTAACAGTGCTTAATTCTAAGTTTGATAATAGATTATTACCTCTGACGAGCACTGGGGTATGAGTTAATTGAGTTTTATAAACAATGAAATATGTAATAATTGGAGTAATTAAACATAGTATTAGAGTCAATATACTTAGGTTATATCTAAGATTAGCGTATTTATTACTTATGAGTTTAAGCGCGGCACTTAAAAATAAGCCTAACACTGTACCTTGCCATAGAAAATGGAGCAAAGTAATTGATAAAGAATTAAAAACAGGGCTGTTGATAAAAGTATTTAGAAAATCCATTTAGCTATCTCTATTATTTATTTTGCTTTTCTAATGTATTTAGTAACTTTCTGATATCATTGATTTCATCTGAACTTGCCTTTTTTCCTAAAGCGCTTACAACAAGATCATACTTTGAACCGCTGAAAACTTTGGCTATCACATCTTTAACAACAGAGTTTTGTGTATTGCCGGCAGATTCTTTTGCTTTATATAAATGCGCTCGGGAAGATTCATCTCGTTCAACTAAGCCTTTTTCATGCATAACCTGTAATGTTTTTAATGTTGTTGTATAACCGGTTGATTGCTCTGCACTGAGTACTTCATGAACTTGGCGTACTGAAGCAGGCTGAACTTTCCACAAAATATTAAGTATATTTAGCTCCGATCTGGTTGGCACCACTTTTTTACAAATCATTATACACTCGAATTTAAATTAGATACTAACGGGACTAATATACGAGTTTCATCGTAAATCGCAACATATATTTAACTTATTAATTGAATTAATTTCACAACACTAAATTTAGAGTATAAAAAAGATTCAAAGCTAAAAAATTGATTTTGTAACTTTAATATTTAATCTTTTAGATAAACGGTTCAAATTAGCGCGATCGGTTTCTAACCTTCTTGCTGTTGCAGCCCAATTACCGTTTTCTTCAGTTAAAATCTGTTTTATTAGCTTTGTCTGAAAATTAGCGGTTTCATTTCGTAAGTTTAAATGTAGTTTTTCAGTGTGCAGATCAGTCTCAGAAATAATGCCGTGTTTGATCTCACTTTTCAAAGTATCCGAAGACAGTTGACCACAATCCTCAACTTCAATTGTAATGATCTCTTTATGTTTTTGTCTAGATCGTGCTTTTAATGCCGCTCGACTGATCACATGCTCTAACTCTCTCACATTACCCGGCCAATTATACTGGTTTAAATATGTTAACGCATTATGGCTCATTTTTATTTGGCCAATACCTAGTTTTCTCCCTACTTGTTCAACAAAATAACCTGCTAATAATTGAATATCTCCCGCCCTTTCTTTTAATGAAGGTACTCTAACGGGATAAACACTTAATCTGTGGTATAGGTCAGCTCTAAATCTATTACCGTCAACTTCTTCTTTAAGATTTCGATTTGTTGCTGCAAAGATACGCACGTTTACTTCTTCAACATTATCTTGACCTACAGGCTGGATCTCGTTATTTTGAATTGCGCGTAAAATTTTACTTTGTGCGGCTAATGGCAGTTCACCAATTTCATCTAAAAATAATGTGCCATTATCTGCAATAGAAAACTTACCAGCTCTACTTTTATCAGCTCCTGTAAATGCGCCCCTAACATGACCAAATAACTCACTTTCTATTAAATTTTCAGGTAAAGCTGCACAGTTTACATAAACTAAAGGACCATTTGAACGAAATGATTTTTGATGCAACGTACGTGCTACAAGTTCCTTACCTACGCCAGTTTCACCATAAATCAAAATATTGAAATCAGAAGCCGCAACAATATCAATTTCTTGTTTTAGCTTATTCATAATTGAACTTTGGCCTATGAGCTCTCCACCATCGCGCATTAAAGCTTCTTCAGTCAATTCGGCAACAACTTTTTGTGAATGTAATGCTTGTGATTCTAATAAGTCAATCATTAAGGCCGTATTTAATGTTGTCGCTGCAATTGCAGCTATTACTTCTAAAGTACGATTAGGAATATCATCAAATGCATGTGGCGTTAAACTGTCTATGGTCAATAAACCAAGTAATTTATCATCAAAAAATAAAGGTAAGCCCATGCATGCATGAACAGGTAAATCTCCTTCTTTATCGATCAATAAACCATCGTATGGGTCAGGTAATTCGCTCTCAGCTGAAAATCTAACGGGTATTTTTGACTTACATAATATATCAAACCTTGGATGTTCATTTATTTTAAACCGTCGCCCTAAAGTATCTCTACTTAAACCTTGCAGTGCGAGCGGTTTTAACAAGTCTTGGTGATAAGATAATAAAGCAACCGCATCACATTGAATTGTCTTTCGAACGGTATCTAATAAGCGATCAAATCGGTCTTTGGAACTAAGGCTATTTGCTAAATCTAGAGCAAGTTCAATTAAGGCTGTAGAGGTTATATTATTCATTTTGAGACACATTTTAGAAGTTAATATAAACATACAGCATAGTCATAATGACTACAATTAAATTTATTTAGAACTGATTGTTTTGGCCTAAGAAGTGAACTTTTTGTATTTTCTTCTAGTTAATTTAGATTATGAAACCTCCAAAAAACTCACTAGCTGAATCGTACTACTAGCATATTTAAAATTTTATCGATTTAATAAATACTTCTAGGTAAAATAGTTAAAATTCATTTTTGATATAGTTAAATGCCAACAGAATTTATTTTTTCTACCAGTTACGTTTTAGATAAAACGCATTTTAGTGAGTGCTATGATGAATCTGTTACAACAGATACCAGCATACGAGCGTATTACAAATCCATTGGTTTATTCACCGCTGGCGTAATTTTAATTTTTAGCCCAATTGATAAATATTTAGCTTGGTTTATTTTGTCTCTTGGTGTGATAGAAGCATTAAATGTTTATTACAACAAAGCTTGGTGGTTAATGCGCCAAAGACTCAGTAAAGCATCAGGCAATACTGTTAATTTGATCATTAATGATGATGGTGTATTTGTAAAATCAGATTTTGTAGATGCTAAAACATTATGGTCTCAAATAAACAAAATAGAACAGACTGAAAAAGGCTTTTTATTAACATTAGATAAAAGCACCAGTTATATTTCAAATAGATGTTTATCTGATGAAGCTAAGTTATTTATAATTGATAAAGTAAATAAATAAAATTATCCAATAGCGCTATTTCTGTACTATCAATTATTGCAGGCAATGGCGCTTTTCTATATTTAAAAATATAGATTGATAATATATTTATCTAAAAGTATAGATTTTTAATTAAATGGGATACTTAAAAGTAATTAAAGTTTATATAAGGAAGTATTTTTTGAATTAACAATATAGAAATGGTGCCCGAGGCCGGACTTGAACCGGCACACTCTAAGAGCGAGGGATTTTAAATCCCTTGTGTCTACCAATTCCACCACTCGGGCATCGAGTTGTATCACTTAAAGTGATCGTGTGGAGCATCTTCAAATACTAAATTAACAATGGTGCCCGAGGCCGGACTTGAACCGGCACACTCTAAGAGCGAGGGATTTTAAATCCCTTGTGTCTACCAATTCCACCACTCGGGCATCGAGTTGCTAATTAAAGCTTTGTGGACTATTTATAGCTTGCATTGGTGAGCAATAAAAATGGAGGCGGAACCCGGAGTCGAACCGAGGTGGACGGATTTGCAATCCGCTGCATGGCCACTCTGCCATTCCGCCATTTTTTGCTATAAATACTAAATTTTAATTCGATAGTAAGAATTTTTGGAGCGGTACACGAGGCTCGAACTCGTGACCTCGACCTTGGCAAGGTCGCGCTCTACCAGCTGAGCTAGTACCGCATCACATTTAGTATATTTACAGTTTAACTATTCTGTTTTCCACTTTTAAATAAGCCATTATTTAAAATGGTGCCCGAGGCCGGACTTGAACCGGCACACTCTAAGAGCGAGGGATTTTAAATCCCTTGTGTCTACCAATTCCACCACTCGGGCATCGAGTTGCAATCAAATAGATGAATGCGTGTGGAAACTACAAATCATTTATAAATATAAATGGAGGCGGAACCCGGAGTCGAACCGAGGTGGACGGATTTGCAATCCGCTGCATGGCCACTCTGCCATTCCGCCATAACGATTAAATCATTGTAGGCTAATTTTTAATTCTTTTAGCAAGAAATTGGAGCGGTACACGAGGCTCGAACTCGTGACCTCGACCTTGGCAAGGTCGCGCTCTACCAGCTGAGCTAGTACCGCATCACATTTAGAAATTTATCGTTTTTCTAAAACGTTTTCCAATTTTAAATAAGCCATTATTTAAAATGGTGCCCGAGGCCGGACTTGAACCGGCACACTCTAAGAGCGAGGGATTTTAAATCCCTTGTGTCTACCAATTCCACCACTCGGGCATCGAGTTGCTATCATTATTAATGAAAGCGTGTGGAATATTAAATGCTCATTGATGAACAATTAATATTTGGAGCGGTACACGAGGCTCGAACTCGTGACCTCGACCTTGGCAAGGTCGCGCTCTACCAGCTGAGCTAGTACCGCATCACATTTAGAAATTTATCGTTTTTCTAAAAACGTTTTCCACTTTTAAATAAACCATTATTTAAAATGGTGCCCGAGGCCGGACTTGAACCGGCACACTCTAAGAGCGAGGGATTTTAAATCCCTTGTGTCTACCAATTCCACCACTCGGGCATCGAGTTGCTATCATTATTAATGAAGGCATGTGGAATATTAATTACTCATTGAGGAACAATTAATATTTGGAGCGGTACACGAGGCTCGAACTCGTGACCTCGACCTTGGCAAGGTCGCGCTCTACCAGCTGAGCTAGTACCGCATCACATAAGAACATATTTTAAGATTTAACTCTTTAGCAGCTGAACTTAAACCGCTTTGCTTTTGATGTTTAGGAGTTGCCCCCCTCTCAACACGAACGCATTCTACAGAGATTATATTACGCGTCAACACTAAAATGACACTTTTAAACTGTTTGCTCATTTTTCAGCTAAAGCGTTGTAAAAATGCACACTTAACCAGCTTTTTTGCTCAAATCAGACCATGCTGCTTGTAAATATTGCACCATAGACCACAAAGTAAGGACCGTTGCTAAGTATAAACAGGCATAACTTAAATAGGTCATCCAAGTATCGAACTGCCAAGTAAGACCCATTATGGATAACATTTGTGCAGCAGTTTTTATTTTACCCAATTGTGATACAGCAACAGAGCCTCTTTTGCCTTGCTCTGCCATCCACTCTCTCAAAGCTGAAATAATAACTTCTCTACTTATTATTAAAACTGCAGGTATGGTGATATAAATACTTTGGTAATGTTCAACTAATACGATTAATGCGACTGAAACCATTACTTTATCAGCAACAGGATCTAAAAAAGCACCAAATGGAGTTGATTGCTTGAGTTTACGAGCGAGATACCCATCTAGCACATCAGTTACGGCAGCTAACCAAAAAACAAATGCAGCGCCAAAAAACGCCCATGAATAAGGTAAATAAAATATCACCAAAAAGATTGGGATAAGGAAAATTCTGAAGGCTGTTATAATATTAGGTATATTCCACATAACTACTTGTGTTTACTTTTTTTTGTATATTCGCATGAAGCATAATCTTTTACCATGCAAATGATTAAAATTAAATTGAACTCTTTGTTTATTGATAACGTAAAGTCAAATCCGTTAATAAGCTTATGGCTCACTTATTCTCTTATTTATTAAAATCTCCTATACCATATTCCTGCTTAATCTATTTATCATGTAGGTGATTATAAATTTTTTCTGCTATTGTAGGGCTGATCCCTGGTACCTTATTTAGCTGTTCGATATTTGCCGCTAATACACCTTGAATTCCGCCCAAATACTTTAATACTGCTTGTCTTCTTTTTAGTCCTACACCTGATATTTCTTCTAATACAGACTGGTTTCGTTGTTTTTGTCTTTTATTCCTATGTCCAGCAATCGCAAATCGATGAGATTCATCTCGAATATGTTGAATTAAATGCAGTGCAGGAGAATGTGAGTCTAAATTTATAGTTTTTCTACCAGCATCCATTAATAAGGTCTCTAAACCCGGCTTTCTGCTTGTTCCTTTTGCTACCCCTATTAATAAAGGTAACTTTTCCAGATGCCAATCTTTAAAAAACGTTTCCGCTTGAGATAACTGCCCTTTACCACCATCTATAAATATTACATCAGGTACTTTAGATTCGTCGATCATTTTGCTATATCGTTTTTTTAATGCAAAGGCCATAGCGGCATAATCATCACCGCCTGTGATCCCTACTACATTAAAACGTCTATATTCTTTTTTATTTGGTCCATTAGAATCAAATACAACACATGAAGCAACCGTATTTTCTCCCATTGTATGGCTAATATCAAAACACTCCATGCGATTAATATTATCTAACTGTAATGTTTCTTTTAATAAATCATATCTTTTAGTTATTGAATCTTGTGCACTTTGTTTTATTACTATGCTATTTAAAGCGTTTTTATTAGCAAGTTGCAGATATTTATATTTCTCCCCTCTGGCGACAGTCTGTAGCTTTATCTTTCTTTCACTCACTTGTGTTAATGCTATTTCTAATTCTGCTTGCTCAGGATAAATAAAAGGTAAAATCACCTCTTTTGGGATCCGTGAGCCATTTGTCACTGATAAGTAATATTGGGAAAGAAAAGACGATAAAACTTCAGTATCCATTGAATCTTTCGGGATCTTAGGATAAAAAGTTTTACTCCCTAAAATTTTATGATCACGAATAATCAAAATATGAATCGCTGTTAAACCATTTTTTGATTCAAAGCCGATAACATCTAATTCTGCATGTGTACCAGAAACTGATTGCTGCTCTTGCATTTTTGTTAATACAAGTATTTGATCTCTAAAAGTTGCTGCTTTTTCAAAGTTAAGCGCAATACTTGCCGCTTCCATTTTATTCACTAGCTCAGAAATAACTTGAGAGGATTTACCGCTTAAAAATAAACGAACAAAGTCTACTTGCTCTTTATAATCACTTGCATTTATTTCGTTCACGCAAGGCGCAGAGCATCTTTTTAGTTGGTATTGTAAACAAGGTCTACTTCGCGCGCGATAATAAGCATCTTCACACTGACGTACGGGGAAAATTTTCTGCATCAAGCGCAAACTTTGAGAAACAGCACCAGAACTTGGATATGGTCCAAAATACTCGCCTTTGATTTTTTGCGCGCCGCGATGAAATGTTAACCTGGGATGGGTATGATCAGTTAATAGTATATAAGGATAAGATTTATCATCTCTTAGTAATATATTGTACCTAGGTTGGTACTGTTTTATTAGATTATTTTCTAATAAAAGCGCTTCAGTTTCTGTATTGGTCAGTGTGACTTCGATTGCACAAATATTTTTAACCAGAGCCCGAGTTTTACTTTCAGGAATATTCTCCCGAAAGTAACTCGTAACACGATTTCTTAAATTTTTTGCTTTACCAACATAGATAACTTGCTGTTCTTTATCTAACATCCTGTAGACACCAGGTTCTTCTGATAAAGACTTTAAAAACGTTTTTAGATCAAATGACTGCATTAATGTACTCAAACTATTTTAACTTCAGGTTAAAGCTAATTAAAAACCTTCAGAATCAATATCAATCATTTTATGGCGAATTGCTAAATGTGTTAATTCAACATCTCCACCTATATTTAATTTTTCAAACATGCGATAGCGATAACTATTAACCGTTTTTGACGTTAAATTTAATTGCTCTGCTATATTTTGTACTTTTTCACCTTTAGTGATCATCAACATGATTTGTAATTCACGATCCGATAAGCTTTTAAAAGGATTTTCATCAGTTCGACCACTAAATTGCGCTAAAGCAATTTGTTGTGCTATTTCAGGTGCGATATACCTTTGACCTGATTTCACTGCTTTTATCGCATGAACCATCTCGTTAGAGCCTGCACTCTTGGTTAAATAACCATGGGCACCCATTTGCATCACTTTGCTTGGGAATGGGTCTTCACAATGTACTGTTAATACAATTACTTTAACATCGGGGCAAAAACGACATATTTTTTTAGTTGCCTCTAATCCACCTATACCTGGCATATTCATATCCATCAATACGATATCGGGATGGTTTTGACGGCAAAATTGAACTGCTTCTTCACCTGTTTTAGCTTCACCAACAACTTTAAAACCGCGAACATCATCAAGAATACGCTTGATCCCCGTTCTAACAAGTTCATGATCATCAACTAACAGCACGTTTATCAAAGGTTTTTCCTTATAGGATAAAATATTAATCATACGATATAACTATGCGAGAATAATCAATACTGGGCCTTGTGTAAACAAAGATATGCCTGCTTTTTTATAATTCTTATGGCATTTATCACAAAAATGCACTTTAATTTATTGTTTTGATATATCTTATAGCCAAACTTTACTTTTGTTTTAGCTAATACCTTGTATCGTTAAAACATTAACTTCCTACTTTTATTGATCAAAGGAATACCATGTCTAACATTTTTGAAGATAACTCACTAAGCATTGGCAATACACCATTAGTGAAATTAAACCGCGTAACAACAGGCAATGTATTTGCTAAAGTAGAAGCTCGTAATCCAAGTTTCAGCGTCAAATGTCGTATTGGCGCATCTATGATTTGGGAAGCTGAAAAGTCAGGTGAATTAACAACTGATAAAGAACTGATTGAACCAACATCTGGCAATACAGGTATCGCTTTAGCATTTGTTGCAGCTTCTCGCGGATATAAGTTAACACTTACTATGCCTAACACTATGAGTTTAGAACGTCGTAAACTATTAAAAGCATTAGGTGCTAATGTTGTTCTAACTGAAGGCGCAAAAGGCATGAAAGGCGCAATTGAAAAAGCCCAAGAAATTCAACAAAGCGCGCCTGATAAATTCATTCTTTTACAACAGTTTGAAAATCCAGCAAATCCTAAAATTCACTTTGAAACTACGGGTCCTGAAATCTTTGATGCAACTGACGGTAAAGTAGACTATTTTGTAGCTGGTGTTGGTACTGGTGGTACTATCACAGGTGTTAGCCGTTACCTTAAAGTAGAGAAAAAGCTAGATATGAAATCTGTTGCAGTAGAGCCAGCTGACTCTCCTGTAATTAAACAAAAACTTGCGGGTGAAGATTTAACACCTGGTCCTCATAAAATTCAAGGGATCGGTGCAGGTTTCATTCCTGGTAACTTAGATTTAGAAATGATTGATGAAGTTGCGCTTGTAACAAACGAAGAAGCAATTGAAATGTCTCATAGACTTATGAAAGAAGAAGGTATCTTAGCAGGCATTTCATCTGGTGCTGCAGTTGTTGCCGCTTCTCGCATTGCAGAAAAACCTGAAAATGAAGATAAAAATATTGTTGTTATCTTACCAAGTTCTGCAGAGCGTTACTTATCAAGCCCATTATTTGCAGATAAATTCAGCGATGATGAATTAGTACAATAATCTAAATTTTTTAGATTTCACATCCATTAAAACCAGCTTAACTATTTTAGCTGGTTTTTTTTATCTCTCCTTATAAATACCTTTTCGATTCACATCATCACTTTACAACTCTTTATTTAGCATTAAACTAAAATACATAAATATAAATAACTGCAAATTTTCGCAAGGTTCTATTCATGTACCCTTTACGTATTGTTTTTACACTTTTCATTCTGACGTTTTTAACTGCCTGTTCAGATGATGGTCCTGAAGTGTCTGGTGATAATGACTCTCCAGAATATGCGGCAACTGTTTTTTTCTATGCGATTTATGAAGAAAAAGATTTGAAAAAAACCATGTCTATGGCAACGCCTAAACTAGCAAGGATCATTAAGTCTTATGGTAGTACCAGACAATTTGCAAGAAACTTGATAAATATGCAATTTGATACTGTAAACATTGAAATAGATAGAACGAGTAAAAGTATCAGAAAACGTTATGGTGACAAAGCAACAATAACGCTTATTTTTTCAGGTACACATCTCGGTAAAAAAGTGGACGATATGCGAAGTGTTAAACTAATCAATAAAAAAGGAAAATGGTTCATTGAAAAGATAGTTGATGACCCATACGCAAGATAATCACCATATAAAAAAGCAGTATGACAAAATCATACTGCTTAAATTATATAAAATTGATATGACTTTATAACTCACCCTTTTTAAAGTTATCAACTGAAATTGCAGCCAACCTTAATTTATTAGCCTTAGCCATGTCATCGGCTTGCTCTTGTGTAAATAGTTTAATTTCAACGCTTTGCTTAATCTCTTCTTCAAAGGATAAGCCTGATGCTAAACTGCCACCCTTTTTAGCAGAATGTAACTTATTGAATAAGGCTTCACAATTATGCATCGCAATAAATGCTGACTCCATTATATACATACCGCCAGCATCACCTTCATGACATAGGTGAGATAAACGATTTCGCATTACACCAGGCTGTAGCATATGAGAGCACACTGATTTAGATACCGCGTCTGGCACTTGCTTATAATGATTGCCTAACGGAAAAACTAATCGTCTTAAAATGAAAGCAAAAGGCCTTGAAGGGAAATTATCAAACAATCCTTCAAAAGCTTGCCCTATTTGATACAAACTATGATCTAAAGAATAACAAACAAAGGGTAAATCTGATTGTTGTCGGCCTTCGTCTTCAAATCTTTTGAGGACCGCTGAGGATATATATAATTGACTTAATACATCTCCGAGTCTAGCTGAAATCATTTCTTTTCGTTTAAGATCTCCACCTAAAGTCAGCATAGCCACATCTGTACAGATAGCTAAAGCGCGGCTCATACGAGTAAGTTGTTTATAATATTTAGCAGTTGTACCACTGACAGGCGCTTTACTAAATATTGCACGTGTTAAACCATGCCCTAATGCGGCGCCAGCATTAGTCATCGCAAATAAAATATGCTTGATCAGTAAATCATCAAAATCTTGTAAACCTTTATCAAAGTCAGGCTCTCCCGCTGCAGCCATTTCTTTTAAAACATATGGATGACAACGTGTCGCACCTTGCCCAAAAATCATTAAGTTACGGGTTAATATATTAGCACCTTCAACCGTAATCGATATTGGCATGCCCATATAAGCGTGACCTAAATAGTTATTTTCCCCTAACTGTATGCCTTTACCGCCATGTATATCTAATGCATCATTAATAACCGTACGGCTCATTTCTGTCATATGATATTTAGCGATTGCGGTAACAACTGATGGACTCACTTTTAAATCTAATGCGCCTGCTGTCATAGTACGCATGGCTTCTAAACTATAAGTAAACCCACCTATACGCGCTAAAGATTGTTGAACACCTTCAAATTGGCCAATTGATAAACCAAACTGTTTACGCACATAAGCATATGCTCCTGTCATCTTTGAACATCCATGACCTGTTGCTGTGGCCAATGCCGGTAACGAGATACCACGACCTGCACTTAAACACTCAACTAACATGCGCCAGCCTTTACCGCCAAAGTCAGACCCTCCTATGATCCAATCTAGCGGAATAAATACATCTTCACCATATGTTGTACCATTCATAAATGCCATTGCCATAGGGTTATGGCGCTCCCCAATTTCAACGCCTTCGTGATCTGTTGGAATTAAAGCACAGGTAATACCAATTTCTTTTTTATCGCCTAGTAAACCATCGGGATCAAACATTTTAAATGCTAAACCTAAAACACTCGCTACAGGTGCTAAAGTTATATATCTTTTTGACCAGTTTAGACGAATACCAATAACAGTTTTACCTTCAAACTCCCCCTCACAAATGATACCTGTATCTGGAATACTGCCCGCATCAGAGCCTGCTTCAGGCCCTGTAAGTGCAAAACAAGGCACTTCAGTGCCATTTGCCAATTTAGGTAACCAAAAGTTTTTTTGCGCTTGTGTGCCATAATGCATTAATAATTCGCCTGGACCTAAGCTATTAGGTACCATAACGGTTACTGCCGCACTCAAACTTCGTGTTGCAATACGAGATACTATTGTAGAGTTAGCGATCGCTGAAAAGTCTCTACCTCCATAAGACTCTGGAATAATTAAAGAGAAAAAACCTTCATCTTTTAAATATTGCCAAACATCTTTAGGCAAATCTTTATCTTCATGTACAATTTTATAATCATCTAACATATTACATAGTATATTTACTTGATTATTCAAAAACGCATTTTCTTTATCAGATAAAGCAGGTTTAGGGTAGGAATGTAATACACTCCAATCTGGTGAACCTTTAAATAACTCACCATCCCACCAAATGTCGCCAGCTTCCATTGCTTCACGTTCAGTTTGAGATAGAGGCGGTAAAACCTTTTTAAACATTTTAAATGCTGGTCGCGTGATCAAGCTTATTCTTATATCTTTGACCAAAAAAATAATAGTGACTGTCACTATTAGTAATAACAAAATAGACATTTATAATTTCCTTTTGAAAACACTGTCTTTAAAAATCATTTTTTAAGTTTAGCAAGAATTTATAACTTTATGATTTATTTATTAGTTCATAACTACCCTTTTATTAAAAACGAAAGGGAATTTACCAAGGCTTTTCTCACTGTTATGATAACCGCGGGTAAAAACACACATATCTAGGGTTAATAATGAAAACAAAAATATTTAAACCAAGCATGACTGCATTAGTTGTCGCTGGGGCATTAATGCTTACGGCATGCAACAGCGCAGAAGACAAAAAGCCAGTAACCAGTATTGTTCAACAAGTGACAGCTGCTGATGCAAAACAATTCCTTGATTCAACTGAAAAAGAGCTTGTTGCTTTATACCTTGAAGCCAGTCGTGCTGAATGGATTTACGCTAATTTCATAACGGAAGATACCTCTCAGCTTTCAGCTGAAGTAAACCGTAAAATGACTGAAACAGTTGTACGTTTAGCTAATGAAGCCACTAAATTCAATAGTATTGAACTTGATGCAGATAGCCGCCGTAAGCTAGATAAATTAAAACTAGCACTCACATTACCTGCGCCACAAGATGCAGATAAAACAGCAAAATTGTCACAACTTGTTGCTAAATTAGGTGGCCTTTACGGTAAAGGTAAATACTGTAAAGAAGGCGCTGAATGTTTAAGTTTAGGTGACATGACAGCTAAAATGGCCACGAGCCGTGATTACGATGAATTATTAGATTTATGGCAAGGATGGCGACAAGTTGCTAAACCTATGCGTCCTTTATATGAGCAACAAGTTGCCCTAACAAACGAAGGCGCAAAAGAGTTTGGTTATGCTGACACTGGCGCAATGTGGCGCAGTAAATATGATATGCCTGCTGATGATTTTGCTAAAGAGTTAGATCGTGTTTGGGGTCAAGTAAAACCATTATATGACTCATTGCATTGTCATGTTCGTGCTAAATTAGGTGATAAATACGGCACAGATAAAGTACCACAAGACCAACCAATTCCTGCACATTTATTAGGTAATATGTGGGCGCAAACTTGGGGCAACGTATATGAATTAGTGGCACCTGAAAACGCAGATCCTGGTTATGATGTAACTGAATTATTAGCAAAACATAACTACGATGAAATTCAAATGGTTCGTGGTGCAGAGAAGTTCTTTACGTCTATGGGTTTTGATCCATTACCAGAAACTTTCTACGAGCGCTCTTTATTCACTAAACCTAAAGACAGAGACGTACAATGTCACGCATCGGCTTGGAATATCGATTCAAAAGACGATTTACGTATTAAAATGTGTATTCAACGCACTGGTGAAGAGTTTTCGGTGATCCATCACGAGCTAGGCCATAACTTCTACCAACGCGCTTATAATACACAACCTCTTTATTATCAAGAAAGTGCCAATGATGGCTTTCACGAAGCGATTGGCGATACAATTGCATTATCTGTAACGCCTGGTTACTTAAAAGAGATTGGTTTATTAGATAAAGTACCTGATGAATCTAAAGATCTTGGTTTATTAATGAAAATGGCAATGGATAAAATTGCATTTATTCCATTTGGTTTAATGGTTGATCAATGGCGCTGGCAAGTATTCTCTGGAGAAGTAACACCAGAGAATTACAATAAAGCATGGTGGGATTTACGTCAAAAATACCAAGGTGTGATGGCACCAATTGAACGTACTGAAAACGACTTTGATCCAGGCGCTAAATACCATGTACCAGGTAATACACCTTACACGCGTTACTTTTTAGCTCATATATTACAATTTCAATTCCATAAATCTTTATGTGAAATTGCGGGTAATAAAGAAGCGATACATAGATGTTCTGTATATAACTCTAAAGAAGCTGGTGAACGTTTAAATACCATGTTAGAAATGGGCTCAAGCAAAACGTGGCAAGAAGCGTTAGAAGTTGTGACAGGCAAACCTGAAATGGATGCAACTGCAATTTTAGAGTATTTTGCACCGCTTAAAAAATACTTAGATGAGCAAAATAAAGGCCGTCAATGTGGTTGGTAATTAAACCTGCTATGAAGCTTTATTAAAGGTGACAAGTAAATACAATTTAACCGCATTTATTTTTAAATAAATGCGGTTTTTTAATTTTACTAAAGAAACATAGTGATAGTTGAAGTTTTAGCACTGTGTATATAAACTAATGTAATCTTTTTTTGAATTCCTAATTTCACATCATTAAAATTTTATTAAATATAAAACTTAAATACCTGAAATAAAAAATATAAATTATTGATATGATTATTTAAAGTTGTAATTGTCAGTTCCTGCCAAAGAAAAGTGTCATTATTCTATAAGCAATTTCATTCTTCTGATAAAAGTAGATTGTTACCCCTGACCCATTAATTTTACGATAATAGCTACTCAATAGAACAAATATTCTATAAAATGCACAGTCAACCGATTACACCTAATTACAAAGAGCCACAACAACAAATAAAAACCTCAGACAAAAACTTATAAGCTACTGATTAAAAAGTACTTAACGAGCAGTAACTTTAAAACAATAAAAAACGACCAAAACATTAAATTACAAAAATGCAGTTAAATTTAAACAAGTTACACACTTTAGGTCTATCATTCATAAAACTGCCATAAAAGTTTGTCAGGCTGAATTTTTAAATACTACAAAATCAACAACATTTAGTTATTACGGGAAACTAACAAAATGAAAATGCAATTGCGTAAAAAATTTCTACCTTTGGCTATCGCAGCAAGTTTAGGCTCAGTGAATGCCTTTGCTAACGATACTGCTTCAGCATTAAAGGGCTCAATCTTAGGTCCTAATGGAAATCCTGCAACGGGTACTAAAATTACCATTATCCATATTCCATCAGGATCTACTAAAACAACGCTTATTGGTGAATCTGGCGGTTTTAGTACTAAAGGCCTTCGTGTTGGTGGTCCATATAAAATTGAAGTTGAATCAGAGCAATTTGAAGATACTGTAGTAGACAATATCTTTTTAACTTTAGGTAAAACATATCCGATTTCTGTAAAACTTAATTCAAAAAAAAATATGGAACAGATTGAAGTAACTGGACGTCCATTGTCAATGCAATCTGGCGGCACTGGACCTGCTACACACTTTACTTTAAGTGACATAGAAAACCGCCCTGCCATTAATCGTGACATCAAAGATATTGTAAGAACAGATCCGCGTATCTACATTGACGAGTCAAGTAGCGGTGCTATTCAATGTGCCGGTGGTAACCCAAGATTTAATAGTCTAACGCTAGATGGCGTTCGAATGAACGATAATTTTGGTCTAAATAGTAATGGTTACCCTACTGAACGTATGCCTTTTTCTTTTGATTCAATTGAGCAAGTTGCTGTAGAGTTGGCTCCATTTGATGTGCAATATGGGGGTTTTACTTCATGTAATATCAATGCAGTGTCAAAATCTGGTACTAATGACATTCGTGGCGGCGTATTTATTGATTATACTAGCGATTCATTATCTGGCGATAAAGCTGATGGTGTATCTAAAGATATTGGCAGTTATGATGAAAAACGCTACGGTTTTAACGTAGGTTTACCACTGATAAAAGATACTTTGTTTTTATTCACCTCGTATGAAAAATTAGATGGTGCGCAGGTATTTGAATATAACGCTTTTGGTACTGGTGATAATGATATTGATCAGGCCACTGTTGACCGTATTATTGATATAGCAAAAACTAATTACGATTATGATCCCGGTTCATTAGTGCCTAGTTTACCTGTTGATGATGAAAAATTATTAATTAAACTCGATTGGAATATCAATGATGATCATCGTGCTAGCTTCGTTTATAACTACAATGATGGTTTCACTTTAAGCCAATCTGATGCTAGCTCAAGCCGCCTATCTTTATCTAATCATTTCTATGAACGAGGTGCTGAACTACAGTCTTATGTGACATCTATCTACTCAAACTGGACAGATGATTTTTCTACTGAAGTCAGAGTAGGTTATTCAAAATTAGATAATCGTCAGATTTCCCTTGATGGCAATTCTGGTTTTGGCGAATTTAGAGTAAAGACAGGAAATGGAGATGTGTATTTAGGACCTGATGACTCTCGCCAAGCAAACAAACTAAAATACGATAATTTATCATTAAAACTCTCTGGTAATTACTACATGGGAGATCATGAACTTTCATTTGGCTATGAGATGGAAGAGCTTGATGTATTCAATATGTTTGTACAACATAATGAAGGTGAATATCGCTTTGGCTCAATTGAAGATTTTGAAAACGGTATTGCCCGCGTTTATTATGGCAATGCGAGCTCTCATAACCCTGAAGATGCCGCAGGTGAGTTTAAATACGCTTTAAATACACTTTACGCACAAGATAAGTTCGATTTAATCGATTATGACATGACGATTACTATGGGTTTACGTTATGACTGGTATACGAGTGATGATGTGCCTAACCAAAATGATGCTTTTGAAGCGCGTTATGGCTATTCAAACCAACAAAACTTAGATGGCGTGAGTTTATTACAACCAAGACTGGGGTTAAATTGGCGTTATAATGATCAACTCGAAATTCGTGGTGGCATTGGATTATACTCTGGAGGTAATCCAAATGTTTGGATTTCTAATAGTTATTCAAACGATGGTATCCGTAACATTCAAGTTAACGAAAGAGGTATGCAAATTCTTGGTCCTGATGCAGTGGCATTTAACGGCACAGGCCGCCCAGGTTATGATATTCCATTAGACTTATATAATGAGGTTGGCTCAGGTAGTGCTGATGACAGTACTAATGTAACAGATCCTGATTTTGAAATTCCATCAGAATGGAAAGTATCATTAGGTGCCACTTATATTACAGAATCTGATTACGTATTAAGTGTTGATTACCTATTTACTGATAAGCAAGATTCAGCTGTTGTTTATAACCTAGCTGACGATCAAGTTGGTATCGCACCAGATGGTCGCCCTGTTTATGATAGTGTAAACCACAAGTACAAATCTGACTTTTTATTAACCAATGTTAAAGGTGATGATGCGTTTTCTCATGTTTTATCATTTGCAGTAAATAAATCGTTTGATAATGGCATCGATGTAGCTGCGTCATATGCATTTACTGAAGCAAAAGAAATACATCCAATGACAAGCTCAGTTGCATTCTCTAACTATCATAATATTGCTGTTTGGGACCCTCAAGACCCAGAACAAAGCACGTCAAATTATGAAATTCCCCATAGATTTACGCTTAGCCTAGGGTATAGTCATGAATTTATGGCTGGATATAAAACACGTTTTAACTTATTTGGGCAAGCTAGCCAAACTAACCCATATTCGTATACTTTTTCAAGAGATACAGATGGTCTAGGCTTTAACGATAATGACCGTCAATTACTGTATGTACCAACTGAAGGTGACTCAAAAGTAACATATGGTGAAGATTTTGACTTATCAGCATTTAATGACTGGGTTAAAAGTGAAGGTTTAACACGCGGTGAAATTACTGAACGTAATGAAATTGATGGTGATTGGTGGGTAACATTTGACTTAAAAGTTGAGCAAGAATTTGCTGGTTATACTGATGGCCATAAAGGTTCTGCATACTTTGTCGTTAAGAATGTTGGCAATCTATTAAATTCTGATTGGGGCGTACTTAAAAATGGTGATAGCATGCAGGCCGCGGTTACTGCTGAAATTGTAGATGGTCAATACCACTTTACTGATTTCCATAAACCTGCCGGAACAAGTGTACAATTCAAACCTTCTGTTTGGGAAATTAGATTAGGTGTGAAATACACTTTCTAAATAACAATTTATTAAATCCTTAAATTAAAAACCAGTCAATTGACTGGTTTTTTTTACCCTAGATTTGATTAGTCTTAAAATTAATTAAAACTGTGCAGAAAAATTAACTGAGTAAATATCATAATCTGACCAAGCATCGTCTGACGCATTTGATTGATAACCCACACTTAAAGCATAATTTTGGTTAAAGAAATGCTTAGCAACAATATAATAATTATCATCATCATCGTAGCTCGCAGCAACTGACGTTTTATCATTAAAATAAAAAGCCACATTACCCGATAAATCGTTGTCGTAGTCATCATTATGCTGGTAATTTAAACCTGCAACTAAATACTGACCACCATCTAAAGCCCGAAAATATTTAGATGATAGTGTTTGATAGTCAAACTCATCATCTGAGTGATAAGTAAAACCGATATAATCTTTACCAGCTAATTGATGATTATATGAAGCTGAAAAACTGTAATCCGTATCTACACCTTCTGATTTATTTGCATATGCGTTAACTATTAAATCATCTGAAATTAAATAACCAACTCTAGCGCTAAAAGAATCTGAGCTACCTGAGTTATAATCAGAATATGAGTAAGATCCACCTACTACAAAGTTATCTATAAATAAACTACCGCCGGTTGCAAAGTTATCAGAATTATCTGTATGTAAGTAATTTCCGAATACATTGCTTGATGTATTAATATATTTTAATTGATCTAATGGTCCTAATGTTTGTTGTTTTTCGAAAAAGTACGTCGTACCTACACCTGTACTATCAAAAGAACGTTTAGAGTCATAATTGGTATATCCGATTGAAGAAAAAGATTGGTATTCCTGTGCCATAACACTTGAGACTGGTAAAAGAAGGCTTGGGATGATGATTGCTAATTGTTTCAATTTCATTTTTACATTCCTAATTGTAAGTGTACCTTTATTTTAGGTACATCCTGAATTTGAAATGAATAGTACATTGAAATTTTAGTATCGAAAAGTTTTTAACTGTTTGAAAATGTAAGATAATGTAAAGCTTATATTTTAAATTTGCGCTACGACCTTTACAGACTTTCCTTCAATGTCGTAGCGCAGTTGCTTTAATAGAGATGCTTCGCATCTCTATTTTTATAAAACAAACTGACTTAATATTTTATAAACATCATTAATATTATCGCCTGCTTTAAACTCTTTGGTTAAAGGTTCAAGCTCTGAGCCTATCCAAATTTTTAATTCTGCATCTAAATCAAAGTGCCCTGCACTTTCTTTGCTAAATTTGGTGATTTTAGAATAAGGAATTGACAATAACTCCACTTTAGAGCCTGTTACGCCTTGCTTATCAATTAGAATTAAACGTTTATTCGTAAATACAAACATATCTCTGATTACTTTATATGCTTTTTGTATTTCTTCGCCATCTATTAAACAATCACCTAGTACTTTGTCTAAATCATCACTATCGACTTCACTGGCATTGCCCAATAAACCACTTAAAAGACCCATTTAAATTTCCTTTTATTATTATTTATAAATTAAGAAGAAACAGCTTAAATTCGGCTTGTTTCCAATTACTTACTTGTATTACATTTTTACTGTTTTGATAATATAGTACAATTCACCCACATTACGAAGTAATGACAATAAATGCATTGTTATAATCAATTAAAAAGTTGATTCTCAAGTGTTTTTCCATTAATCATTTGTTTGTATTGCCAATTATTATCATGACATAATTGTAAAATTTGAATATCAATTGGCAAACTATTATCGTCTGGTTCGATACTGATTAAATATTCTTTATCTTGGGTATTTGTTACTTGTGTAACTTGTGAGATAGCTTTTAATTTTTGCTCAAATTCAGGCATTGTATTTGCCATTCTTAAAGTAATATAAGATAAGTCTGCTTCATTGGTTAAAGTTTGATGCTCTTTTAAAACACCATTTTCTAAATATAATACTTGTTCGCATAAGCGCTCTAATTCACTTAGATCATGAGAACTTAATATAAAGGTCGTTTCACCCGATAAGTTAGCCACAAGCTCTCTAATTCCTCTTGCATGTAATGGATCTAAACCTGCTGTTGCTTCATCTAGCATGACTATTTTAGGCTCACCAATTAAAGCTTGGGCTATTGTTACACGCTTACGCATACCATGAGATAACGCCTCAGGCTTTTCATTTAAAACCTCTTTTAAGCCAACTAAATCTAGGGTACGTTCAGCTTCATATTTACTTTTTTTAGTATTAAAACCTTGTAACTGACCATAAAACTTAAGTTGATGAGCAATTGAAAATCGAGGATCTAATTGTGCATCTTGTGGCAAAGCGGCTAAATTACCAAAAGTGGCTGCGCTACCTGGTTTGTTGCCCATAATTGACACATCACCAGAGGTTTGCTGAATATAGCCACATAAAATACTAAATAAAGTGGTTTTACCCGCACCATTTGGACCAACAAGCGCAACTGGCTCTCCTTTATTAATTTCGAATGAAACATTATTAAGTGCTTGTTTCGCTCCAAACATTTTATTGATATTAGAGACTTTAATTAAAGGCTGATTTTGTGAATAACTCATAGTGCACTCCTTTTCATAAAGATACTGGCTAACGCTAAATATGCCGATGTTTGAACTAGAGGAATAATATAATGACTCAAACCTAACCCTTGTTGACCAACCACGTCACCTAATTGCATACCTGGAAACACATAATTAAGGTGAGATGCCATAGGAATTTTATATTCTAAAATACCTACAAATATTGAGCCCAAACCAAAAAATAACAATGTCATCACTGCTGCTAGTTTTGCAGATTTAACAAAACTATTAAAAAATGCCATTAAAGCAATAAAAGGTAAGACAGCAATAAATAGCTCTTTAAACAAGTAAAGTGATTTTGTTACAGCAGGCATAAATAAGCTTGAATCACGCCAAATTGCCATTATAGTTGTGGCGATTAAAGTCAGTAAAATTAGTGCTGATATAATCATTACTTGCCCTAAAAATCGACCAAATAATATCTCATTACGACTCGCCCGCAAAGAGATAAACCTCAGTGTGCCCCGAGTGCGATCTGCACAGGTTTGATCGCTTGAAGCAATGACAGAAAATATCGGAAATGAATAAATGGCAATTAACCAATAAAGGGATAATTCAGAAACAGGCCAATCAAGTAATTCAGATAATCCTAATACGCCAAACATTTGTTTAGCCATATCTTTAAAGTTTTCTGAAGAAACGATGCTAACAGCTGAATTAACTGGATAGTACAAAATGATAAACCAAGCGGTTGCAAAAGCGAGCACCGCTAACATGCCGCGTTTGGTAAAAAATAAACGAATTAATTCAAATTTGATCAGGGCCCAAATGCGCCAATAACTAGATTGTAAATGTTGTGCTGATAGCAAAATAAAAGCTCACTATTTTATTGTTTTGCTTACCCTAATATTGGCGCAATAAAATAGCGAGCTTTCTTTTGTAAATATTAATGAAATTTATAATAACCTAAGCTATTTCAACCTTTTTGACTTCAACAGCTTCAGAAGCGGTTTCTTTAATAAACAATACTGAAACGGCACCTAATACCATAGAGCCACCAGCCAGCATAATAATATTAATCGCCTGATTATCAAAAACACTACTCAATATCCAACCAGCAAAAATACCCGATATGATTTGTGGTGCAGCAATCGTAAAGTTAAATATCCCCATGTAAACACCCGTTTTATGGATTGGTAATGACCCCGCTAAAATAGCATATGGCAAGGCTAAAATTGCCGCCCAAGCAATACCAACTCCTATCATTGGAATAAAGAGTGTGACAGCCCCTTGAGGTACTGTAATTTCAGTGATAAATAAATTCACTAAGGTAGGCTCACTGTTTGAAATCAGCATAAAGCTTAAATAACCTAAGCCACCCGCTAATAATGAAAGTGAATACACCAATTTACGACCAAAAGTATTCGCCAATTTAGCTAAAAAGATAGAGAAGAAAGCAGCAAACAAAGAATATGCAGCGAATAAAATACCAACCCAATCACCTGCGGCACCTTTTGCTTGTGCGATATGCTCTGGCACACCGCCAACAGACTGAATATATGTTGGATCAAACCATTTTACGTCTATACCCCAAACATGCTGCGCAATTGCTGGCATGGTATAAACCCACATTATGAACAACGCAAACCATGAAAAAAACTGCACTAAAGCTAAGCGTTTCATAACAACTGGCATAGATTTCATTAAACCCAAAAAGCCTTTTAGCTTTTCAAAAAGGCTTTTATCTTGTGCCTGCTCTTTCGCTATTTCCTCACTGTCCATGCCTTTAAAAGCATAATATTCTTTTGGTGCATATTCTTTTGTTCTAAAAACAGTCCATAAAACAGTACCTAATAGCACTGTTGCACCAATATAAAATGCCCATACTACTGATGGCGCAATACTGCCTGCTTTAGAGGTGTTTTCCAAGCCTACAACATTTGTTAATACAAAAGGTAAAATTGAACCAACAACAGCACCGATATTAATTAGAAAAGCTTGAATAGAATAACCTTGATTCATTTGCTGATCTGGCACCATATCTGATACTAAAGCGCGAAATGGCTGAAATGCGATATTAAATGATGCATCCATAACGGCTAACATCATGGCACCAAATAACATAGGGGTAATAAATGCGACAAATAACGGTGCATTCGGCATTAATAACATGCCAACAGTGGCTGATATTGCACCTATTAGTATATAGGGGTTACGTCGACCAAAACGATTCCAAGTTCGATCTGATGCAGAGCCAACCAAAGGTTGAATTAATAAACCCATAATAGGCGCAACTAACCAAAACAAGGATAGCGAATGTAAATCTGCCCCTAAATCAGATAAAATCCGACTGACATTGGCATTTTGTAATGCAAAGCCAAATTGCACCCCTAAAAAGCCAAAACTCACATTCCAAATCTGCCAAAAACTTAACTTAGGTTTATTATTCATTATTATTTCTCACTTTATAAACTAAAGACCCTAACGACGATATTTTCAATTTTATCAATCCTTGACCACCTTTCACTATCAGCTCATTTGTAGCACCGGATAACGCATCAACTAACGCATATCTGCCATCTATCAGTTGCCAATTTTTAATTAATTTTTTCGCGATAGAAACTTCAAGTTTAGCCTCAGATGTATCAAATTGATTGATCACAATATAATTCTGACTATCATCAAATCGTGCAAACGCTAATACAGAAGAATTGGTTTTCTCTTTATTTATTTCAAGGGGTGAAAATTCACCATGAGCAAATACACTATCCTGAGATAAGTTTAATAAACGACTGTAAAACTCCCGTAAAGTGTGTTCTTGATCCGTTAATAAAGCACCATCAAACTTACCATGATTCATCCATCTTTGATGTGCTGGTACGCCTACATAATCAAAAATACTGGTGCGGCTTGGTTTACCAAAACCCGCATCTTCAGATCCATCCTCGCCGACTTCCTGTCCAAAGTATAACAAATTCGGCGCTGTACTTATTAAGCTAGAAACCACCATAGCGGGTTTTCCTTTATTAGCATCACTTGCAAATTCAGGGCTGGCAATACGTTGCTCATCATGATTTTCTAAAAAGTGCAGCATGTGCTCTGAAATATCTGAAGATTTTTCAAATGCGGTAAATAAAGTATTAGCGGGTTGTTTGCCTTGTATAATAAGCTTTAAAGTATCGTAAAAGTCCACTTTATCATATAGGTAATCCATTTTTCCTAAATGGATAAATGGACGGTATAAACTAGGGTTATAAACTTCTGCAAGAATAAAAGCGTTTGAATTTTTAACTTTGATAGATGAATTTAAAAAACTCCAAAACTCAACAGGCACCATTTCAGCCATATCATATCTAAAGCCATCAACACCTTTATCTATCCAGTAAAGTGCAATATCACGAAACTTATACCAACTATCAGGTAATGCTTTATCTTGCCAAAAATCGTAATGTGCTTGGTAACCTAATTTATCGTAGCCTTCAGGCAGACTTGGGAAGTCATAAGATCCATCAGGTTTAACACCATAATTTACTTTTACTGTTTCATACCAATCATTAAAGTGAGGCTGTGCTTTACGACTGCCATTGCCTGTCCATTTGGCTGGCGACTCTTCAAACTCTCCATCCGCTAAAATATGTTTGTCGCCTCCTAAAGTGTGATAACTATTAAGTGATTTAGGGACTTTAAAATCTTCACCTACAACATAATAAAAGTTATTATTTTTTGCATACGCGAGGCTAGTATCATCATTAGCACCAAAATCTGTTACGCCTTTTGGATTAGTCAAAGACTGATAATTTCGTGCAATATGATTAGGCACGATATCTATGATCACCTTCATATCATGCTGATGTGTACGTTTTATAAGAGATTCAAATTCTGCTAAGCGATTTTTTGGATTGATAGCAAGATCTGGATTAACATTGTAATAATCTTTTATGGCATAAGGAGAACCTGCTCGCCCTTTAACAATATCAGGGTCGTCCTGACTGATACCAAACTGAGAATAGTCAGTTATCACATCATGATGTAATACACCTGTATACCAAACATGACTTATACCAAGCGCTTTTATCTCTGTTAAAGCGACGTCAGTAAAATCGTTAAATTTACCTACGCCATTTTCATTGAGTGTACCCCATGGCTTATTATTTGTATTTTTGTTGCCAAATAAACGCGTAAAAACTTGGTATACAACAGGTTTAGTTTTTATTGATTCTTCTGAGAGTTCTTGTTTTTGCGCGCTTTCGCAAGATGCTAATGTGCTAACACCTATAACTAAGCATGAAAGCAGTGCAAGTTTCGATTGTTTTAATGTTTTTTGATACGTCACTTTATGAACCTTTAGTTGCCCGTATCAAAATACTAATCTGAACCTCGGCTGACTAACATGCCTTGCATACGTATTCAGTGTAATTAATCATCTTTAACATTCATTTTCCTGCAATATAAAGCAAAAAAATACTTAAATTAATTTTAATCTTCTTCTAACGCACTGAGCATATCAACTAACTGGGATAAATGGCTAAATCTCACATCAATTTCAGAATCCTCACTGCCAAATTTTTTCCTTAATTCTGCTAAATTATTTTGAGCCGTTAATGTTTGTGTTTTCAGAAAATCTAGCATGGGATCTTTGTCATCTTCCTCTACTGGTTGTGATTGTTTTTGTACTTCTCTAAATTGCGCTAATGTAAACTCTTGGTTTTGAACTTTTTCAATAAGTGCATCAATTTGCCCTAATGAATCTTCGGAACCAAACCAGGATACAAATGCTTCTAATGTTTCTTGCTGTTTTATGGCTTTAGCCTCTGATGTGACAGCATCTAATTTAGTTTCCAATCCTTGATTCAAATTACGCTGATCAGCTAAATCAAATTGACTGATACTAGATACCTCGCCATTTTCTTTTAAAAACACACCTGATTTTTGTATCGTGCCTAAAGCATTATTGTGATCATCTTTTAAAGTAAAGTTATTATCATTGCTACCTAAATAAATCGCGCCGACTCCAGCATCTTTAAAAGAAGTTAATTGCATTTCTCCTTGATCGTTTAAATGCCAAATCTGTAATTGTTCAAAAACAGCATCATTCTCATCAATCCACATATTGCCGTCATCGTCGTGTACGGCAAGTTCTTTAAATCCTTGGCCTGATACTCCACCAAACATCTCAGAGCCGTTATTAATATCACCGTCTTGGTTTTTATCTAATACTAAAAAACCAGAGCCTTGACCGATAAAGGCTAAATTTTCTTTGTCACCATCATTATCGATATCAAAATCAAATTTAACTTTCGAAAAACTAGGTCCATTTCCTGCTAAATCTAATACTAGAGGGTCATACACTAAGGGGCTGGTAGTATTTGAAATATTAAGTTGCTCTTGTTTAAAATAACTTCGATCCATTGAAAGCGCGAGATCAAAATTAATCGTGCGACCATCAGCTAACGTTACCTCACCTTGGGCTTGAAAAGACATTGTTTCTTGCTCGTATTCAATAAAATGAGACGACATAAAAAACTGACCAGTTTGTAAAGCTTCACTTGTTTCAAAACTAGCTGATTCACTTACGCCTTGTATTGAGTCTTGATTTAAATTTAATGACCGATTTTGTGTATTTAAAATTGCATTTTCAGAATTTAGTTCAAAGGAAGTTAATAATATATTTTGACCGACAAAATCTGAAATTAAACTTTCTATATTAGTTTCATTACGTAACGAATATGAATTTTCACCTGATATATTGGAAGAAGAGAGTTGTCGATTTCGGTTGGCTGCTATTTCTCTAGCTGTATAAGTGTATTGTGTTTCTACAACAGAAATAGTGTCGTTACGCTGTATACCTTGTTGGCTTTCGGTATTTCGAGTTGCAGACGAAATAATTTGATTTTGTTCAAAGTTACGAGAATGTCGCGAATGATCAACAGCCATATCAAGCCGATAATTATCAATTTTCATATCAATACACATCCGTGGTAGTGAGTTATAAATATATAATTCTATATCGGCCGTAAATTTGACTTTGTGAGTAATATTTTCCTTTAAAGCTAAAATCGTAAAGTTTAAAATTATAAAGTTTTTAAACAATCACGATGTGAGGGTAAGCTATCTACGGTACGACCTATTAATATTTTTAAATTTGTCATTAACTCTGAAACTTGATCGACTGATAACGAGTTAGCAATAGGATGATAATCTTGCGGTATTAAATTTTGGCCTATCATCACTTGTTGCCAAGCTATTTCTGTAAAAAGCGCATCCTGCTCACGAAATACTTTACCTGATTGCTCAAACAGCGCCATTTTTTTTGTCAGAGTATCAGGTACTTCCATTCGCTGACATGCTCGCCAAAAGTCACTATCATCTCTTTGATTTAATTTGTAATGTAAAATGATAAAATCTCGCATCATGTGAGACTCTTTCTTAGATTGGCGATTAAACTCGATGACTTCTGCTGATTTAATCCCATTATGAGGAAAGAATTTAAGTAAACGAATTGCTGCGGTTTGAATTAAATGAATATTCGTTGATTCTAAGGGTTCAAAAAAGCCACTAGACAATCCAATAGCAACTACATTTTTATGCCACTGTTTTCGACGAACACCTGCTTTAAAGGGGATCACTTTAGGCTCAGCTAAAGGTTTGCCATCTAACTGAGACAACAACTTATCTTTAGCTTGTTCGTCTGTCATATATTTACTTGAATAAACCAAACCATTACCAATTCTATGCTGTAAAGGAATTCTCCATTGCCAACCTGATTCATGTGCAGTTGAACGGGTGTAAGGCGTTAACGGCTCAACTGACTCACACGCCACAGCAATTGCACGATCACAAGGTAGCCAATGTGAATAATCTTCAAAGCCAGTACTTAAAGCACCTTCAATCAAAAGCGCTTTTAGACCTGTGCAATCTATAAATAAATCTCCATTAATTTTTTCACCATTTTCAAGAGCTAGACTTTTCACATAGCCATTTTCATTATTTAAATTAACTTGATTTACGATACCTTCTATACGAGTGACGCCCATATTCTGACTAAACTTACTTAATAACTTGGCATATAGTCCTGCATCAAAGTGATAAGCATATTCAATACCAGGTAAATTTGTACCTTCGATACTAGTTAATTTTTTAAATTTATTGTGTTTCGCGGCCTGATAGTTAAGTGAATAATCCCAATAACTTGATGTATCTCCATTTTGTTTGGCTTTTAACCAAAAGTGATGAAAATCACAAAAAGGAAAATTTTTACCTATGCTGCCAAATGCATGCATATAGCTATCGCCTAGCTTGCCCCAATTATCAAATTCAATACCCAGTTTAATTGTCGCTTTTGTTTCTTTTATAAATGTTTTTTCATCTAAGCCTATCGCATTATTTAAATGAATAATAGGTGGGATTGTCGCTTCCCCAACGCCTATAGTGCCGATTTCATCTGATTCAACAAGTATGATATCAACTGTTTTACTTAATGTTTTTGCCATTAAAGCTGCAGTGATCCACCCCGCGGTACCACCACCGGCTATAATTACTTTTTTAATTTTATTGTTATGCATTGCACTCTCCACACTAACAAAAACAAAAAAGCCCCAGAAACAATCATTTCAAGGGCTTATGTTTATTTTAGTTTAAACTTTTATTAAAACTTGTAGCTAAGGCCAAGTAAATATGTGCGGCCATAATCTTGGTAATCACGTACTTGTAACTTGTTATCACCACTTAAAGTTGTAAACGGTTCTTCTGTTATATTTTGAACTTGCAATGATACTGATAAACCTTGCAGGTTTTCGTTATCAAACTCTTCAAAGCTGTAACCAATTTGCGCATCCCAAATTGTTTCACCCAAGATATCAACTTGTTGTGAATCAAAACCTATGCCGTATACATGACCTTTAAAGTCACTACGTTTACGCATACTTGCACGTGCTTGGAAACCTGATTTTTCATAGTATAAAGTAAAGCTTTGAATCGTATCTGATAGACCTGGTAATTTATAGTCTTCACCATTTTGATCTTTCATATCTGATTCAATACCAGTATGGCTAGCAATCAAACCAAAACCATCTAGAGAATCATTAAATAAATTTAATGGTAATGTCAGTGCTAATTCATAACCCCAAAGGTCACCACCACCGCCATTGACTTTACCACTACCTGTCGCAGTTGAATGTTCAGGAATAATGCCTGTTGCTGGATCTGCAACCCCAGTCATATCCACTTCGTATTTACCATCAAAAATCCACTGGTTTAAGTCTTTATGGAATAATGCAACAGAAAAATAACCTTCATCATCAAAGTAGTTTTCATATGATAAATCGATACCCGTTGCTTCTTTTGGTTCAAGCTCAGGATTACCACCACTTACAGTCCAGTAATTCCCATTATCATCAGGTTTAGTTTGGCTATAACTAGCACTTACAGATGCATTCATATCATCCATTTTTGCACGAGATATGGTTTTAGCAATACCAAAGCGTAAAGATTGTGCTTCATCAATTTGTAAGTTTAGGTTTAAGCTAGGTAATAAATGAGAATAGCTATGACTAATGTCTGTAGGCGAGGCTACTATTAGATCATCACTATTTTTGCTAAAGGCGGTTCCTTGAGATATCTGTTTTGTGTGAACGTAACGTAAACCAACACCACCTGTTAACGCCATATCAGCAATTTCAGTATCAATATCAGCTTGTACATAGGCTGAAGTAATTTCTTCTTTTACTGCCCATGATTTAGTGGCATGTTTATCACTCGTTAGGCTTTCAGCTAATAATGAATAATACCCGTCATCAATAAGGCCTTTAGAATCATAGGCTATCATGTCACCCATGCCAATAAAGTCGAGTGATACTGACCCTTTACGATATTGCTCTGGCACGACTAAAGTGCCAGGAAATGCATTTACAGTCATAAAGTAACCTTCAGACTCTTTTTGCTTTTCTCTCTCTCTACGTGATACACCATAAGTGAGTTTTGATACAAAATCAGACTCAATGTTTTGTGTTGCGGCAAATTTTAATGCTTTCAATTCATCTTCTATTGTTGGTGTATTAATAAAGCCATCTTGGCCTGTATTTTCAAGTGGTGTGCCAGTAATGCCTAAACTATCGTTTAAAGCACCACTCCAACCCCAAGTAAGTGGTCCACCTAATTGAATTAAGCTGTAGTCACTGTAATCCAGTTCATGTGAGAATGTTGCACCTGTATTACCTGAATTAAACTCATAACCAATATTGTCAGCTACACCTTCGCTGTCACCACGACCAGTCCCTGAGTAGCTTTCCATACTCCAAGTTTTACGCTCAACATTTGAATAACTCGCATCTACTTCTAATGACCAATCATTATTTAAGTCATATTGCATATTAAAACCAAATGAAGTTAATTCTGCTTTACGCTCTTCATGGTCATTACGTACAACAACACGTTGACCTTCAGTCATACCTTTGGTGATAAAACCTGATGCTTCGTCAACTTCTACACCTGAAACGCTACCTTGGCCCCAAGCAAATGGCACTTCTATACCACGTAGAATTTTTGTGTCTAAAAAGTCAACATATAAAGCATCAAACGTCATATGTAATTGATCATTTGGCGCAGCTTCAATGACTAACATAGTAGAGTCACGTTCTAATTCAGACGAACGTACAAATGGTTTTGCGCCCCCTAAAATAGAGTATGTTTTACCATCATCAGCTGTCGTTTCTGGGTAACCCCATGCATTCCAACGTTTTTCTTGATTTGGTGAACTCATACTTGAATGTGCAAAGGCAACGCCAATTGTATCGTCAGCGAATTGATCTAAATATGAAAAAGTGCCTCTAAAACCTGAGTCTTCACCATCTGGGTTTAATTTATCAAAGCTGGTTTTTTCAAATTGAGTATTGATTTGAACAACTTGACCATCTTGAGATAAAGGCTTGATAGTTTGCATATCAATCACACCTGCAATACCTTCACCTTCCAGTGTTGCATTAGGCGTTTTATAAACAGTAACACCGCTCATGATTTCAGATGGGTATAAATCAAACTCAACACCACGGTTATCGCTAATTGAAACTTGTTCGCGACCATTAAAGGTAGTGCCGCTTTCATTTTCACCAAAACCACGAATACTCACGCGGCTTGCACGACCATCAAGGCGTTGTGCAGCTAAACCGGGTAAGCGAGCGATTGATTCAGCAATAGATGAATCAGGTAATTTACCAATATCTTCAGCTGAAATTGATTCAACGACATTTGATGAAAAACGTTTCGTATTGATAGATTCAACAATACTACGGCGAAATCCGCGTACTTCTATTACTTCTACTTCTTTAGCAGCTGCTTCTTTTTCTTTTTGTGTTTCTTCTGCTGCGTATGCTGAAACTGAACCGACCCCAGCACTTAATAAAGCGAGTGTTAATATACTTGGTTTGAATACTGACATTTTATTACCCCGAATAACCATTTATTAGTTCCAATTTAAGTGCCATTACAAACTAGCCTTGCACCAAAATGGGTTGCATTTGTTGTCATAAAAATCATAACGGACACATTGCAACTGAGACAACTCACTGCATACGTATTCAGTAAAATTTAGTTACACTTTCATTTACAAGTTAATTACAAACTATACTGCAAAGCACTTAAAAACAAAGCGTAAGCGTTCATTAGTTGCATTTTGATACATTTAGACATCACTAACAACATTTTGCGATAGGTTATATATAGCTTGCAGTTACATTTAATTAATTATAAATCACAAGTCAAAATAGAAACAATAACTCATAACTTGGTAATTATAAAAACACAGTATTTAATTTATTGTTAATTGGTAATACCAATTATTAAATTTTAATAAAGCCATAAAAGTCAGTACAAATCGCATTTACATACAATTTCATAACTAATAAATACACTATTTAAATTCCACTTCGTAAATTGGTCAATATCACTTTAAAAAATAATATTCCTGTTAAAAACCCCCTTTCTTAATATCTTGGCAGCAAGTTTTAAAAATTAATTTTTATGCATACGTATGTAGGGTTTTTACAGGAAAAATTGGATCACGTATGCTTTTTACAAAATCAAATTACTTAATAAAAAATAAGTTAACCGCGATAAAAATATTCCTGGGTTAATGAGGTTTTGGAGAAAGAGTATGGCTAAGCAAGATTGGTGGCAGGGAGCCGTTATATATCAAATTTATCCTCGTAGTTTTCAAGATACTAATAATGATGGTATAGGCGATATCCCAGGAATTATCAGCCGCTTAGACTATATTAAAAGCCTAGGTGTTGATGCGATATGGGTTTCACCTTTCTTTAAATCTCCAATGAAAGATTTTGGTTATGATATTAGTGATTATAGAGATATAGACCCTTTATTTGGCAATATTGCCGATTTTGATGATTTAATAGCGCAAGCTCATCAACGCGATATAAAAATAATTATTGATCAAGTACTCAGTCACACATCAGATCAACACGCATGGTTCACTGAAAGTCGAACTGATTTAACAAATACTAAAGCTGATTGGTATGTATGGGCAAATGCAAAACAAGATGGTACAGCGCCCAATAACTGGCTATCTATATTTGGCGGCCCTGCTTGGCAATGGGAACCTAGACGTAAACAGTACTACTTACATAACTTTTTAACTGAGCAGCCCGATTTAAACTTCCATAATCCAGATGTACGTAAACATGTATTAGATAACATTGAGTTTTGGCTTAAAAAAGGCGTTGATGGCTTTAGATTAGACGCGATTAATTTTTGTTTTCATGATGCACAACTAAGAGACAACCCAGCAAAACCAGAAGACAAACGTGAGGGTCGTGGTTTTAGTGAAGATAACCCATACGCTTTTCAATATCACTATTACAATAATACCCAGCCTGAAAATTTAGGTTTTATGAAAGAGATACGCTCCTTATTAAATAAATACCCAGGCACTGTATCACTTGGCGAAATATCATCAGAGGACTCACTGGCAACTATGGCTGAATATACAGCTGATGGTGATAAACTACATATGGGTTATAGTTTCGAGCTATTAACGGATGACTATAGTGCTAAATACATACGTGAAACAGTACAAGGGTTAGAGTCACAAATGCTAGAAGGCTGGCCATGCTGGGCATTTAGCAACCATGATGTGCAACGCGTTGCTAGTCGTTGGAATAAATCAGGTGTTAACCCTGAGCAAGTCAAAATGCTCACTGCAATGCTAGCATCATTACGTGGCAGTGTATGTATGTACCAAGGTGAAGAGTTAGGCCTAGGTGAAGCTGATGTAAGATTTGAAGATTTACAAGACCCTTATGGCATCACTTTTTGGCCTAATTTCAAAGGCCGGGATGGTTGTAGAACACCTATGCCCTGGACCAATGCACTCAATGGCGACTTTTCAAAAAATAAGCCTTGGTTACCAGTATCAGAGCAACATCTAGAAAAGTGCGCCAGCTCGCAGGAACTAGATGAAAATTCTATGCTAAATGCATATAGAGAATTCTTAAATTGGCGAAAAGATTACCCTGCTTTGGTGGTTGGTACAATTGAATTTATAGAAACACAAGAACCGATTCTTGCATTTTGGCGCCAAACAGATGAACAAAAAATACTATGTTGTTTTAATTTAAGCAATCAAAGTACTGAACTTGAAATACACGATAAAATTAAAAGTACCCAATTGAATCCTTTGTCTCACAACAAAGGTCAATACAAAGCAAATAAGATCACCTTGCCCGGTTTTAGTTGTTTTTATGCTATGTGCTAAATAGCAGTTTCCCCATACAGGCGAGCTTAATGCTCGCCTTTTTTAATTGCCTCGATATTGTTTTTTTGTTACTGTTTTTAGAAGTTTACCTTTCTAAATTTATAAATTAATTCATGATAAAAAGATATCTATTTTTTGTACAACAACCATACAGTTTTGCAATTTTAAGACCCCTTCAAACCGAAATTTTATCTCGTGGTAATGAGGTTGTATGGTATCTAAATGGTAAAAACGTTTCTATTGATAGCTTAAATAATGATGAAAAATATTTAACAAGTGTAGAAGAGGTAAAAAGCTATAATCCAATTGCTGTTTTTGTGCCAGGTAATATCGTTCCTGATTTCTTTCCTGGTATTAAAGTACAAGTATTTCATGGTTTAGAATATAAAAAACAAGGTCATTTTGTGATCCGTGATTTTTATGATTTATATTGTACTCATGGACCACTCACAACGATCCCTTTTAATAAATTAAAAGAAAAGCATAAGCACTTTGAAGTCATTGAAACAGGTTGGCCCAAGTTAGATCCTTATGTGAATTATCAAAAAGTAAATAATAAAAAACCGATATTATTATATGCTCCTACCTTTTCACCTAGTCTAACTTCTGCAACAGATTTAGTTGATGAAATTAAAAAGCTTGCTTTAGGCGGTGAGTATCAAATAAAAATAAAGTTTCATCCAAAAATGAAGCAAGAATGGATAAAGCTTTATTCAGAGTTCAACAATGATAATTTTGAAATTTGTGACGCTGATAATATCGTACCTCTGATACAAGAAGCGGATGTTGTGATCTCAGATACATCGAGTGTTGTAGATGAATCCCTTATTATGGGTAAATGCGTAATTACCTATAAAAATAGCCAGCCACAAGCATGTTTATTAGATTTCAACAAACCAGAAATGTTAGCTGAGATGATTTCCCAAGCATTAAACCTATCAGATGAACAAATAAAATCTATCAGGGACTATGTATCTCAAGTTCACCCTGATCAAGATGGGCAAAGCTCAAGTAGAATCTTAGATGCAGTTGATAAAGTGATAACGCAAGGCGTAAAGAAAAAGCCTTTAAATCTTGTTAGAAAGTACAAGATTAGAAAGGCTTTAAATTATATGAAGTTGAGTTAAGATTTTCTAAGCCAAATAAGTAATATTTTTATTACTTATTTGGAATTGATTTAACCACTTCTATTATTTCTGTTGTAGAGACTGAAGGTGTTCTTGGAAAGTACTTAACTTCGCATATGTTTTTAAACTCATCAAAACGTCCTTCCCAATCATTTCCCATAACAAGTACATCTGCATCGTATTTTTTAATATATTCGCCTTTAAGCTCAAGTGAGTGTTCAAAAAACACTTCATCAACACAACCTAATGCTTTAATGATATGCATACGATCATCTTCACTGTAGATAGGGTTACGGCCTTTTTTAGACATATTCAATTGATCTGAAGAGACACCCACAATTAAATAATCACCCATAGCTTTAGCACGCTCTAAAATATTCACATGCCCAACATGAAATACATCAAAAGTGCCAAATGTTATAATTTTTCTCAATGTAAAAACCTCATATTAATTTTTTTCTAAATATTCAACAATACGCAAAGAAGCCCCACCATCAGTTGGGCCTACGTGGTCTAAAGTATATTGAGCTCTATTTTTAGCAAAGATCTCAGGCTGAGATAGTTGTTCAGGAATTGCATTTAATAGCAAATCATAATTTTTCACATGCAAACCAATATCTTTATACAAAACATTATCTTGACCAAACCGTTTATTGAAACGAAATTTAAATGGCCCTCTATATGACCATTTTAATTTAAAGAAATCACAGACGATTACAGGTTTACCAAGTGCTGAAAATTCAAATAATGTACTTGATGCCTCACTTAATAATATATCTGCATTATGCATAAATGGTAACAATGATATATCTTGTTGATCAGCAACATATACGTTTTTAAACTCTGCCCATTTGTTTAATTTTGCTCTTTGATTTTTATATTGCTCACGTGTATAAGTGAAAGTATGAGGTTTAATTAATACATTATAATCTGAAAAATCTTTTGGCCAATTATCTGGAAAGCGCTCTAATGAACTTGGGTTAAATGTAGGTGCAAACAAAATAGTTTGTTTTGATTTATCTAATCCTAAGACATCAAAATCCAAGCCTTTTTCTTGTTGATTAAAAATAGGATCTAATTTAGAAAAACCAACTTGTACAAACTTGTCGTTCGGATATAGCTCTTTTATCTTTTGTAATCTTAATTGACCTTCCATGAAACGTACTGTCATGGGTGTTGAGGATTTATGGTAATAACTTGGTTTTGGCCCTATCCCATGCCCTAGTTGCGCTGTTTTACTCTTCTTATGCACTTTGTCTAAATAATTAAATGCGTTACCAAAAAATATCCAATCCGGCGTTAACTCACAGTATAAGTCACATGCTTCTTTATCTGAATCAACCCAAATTGATTCTATATTAAGTTTTTTAAAAATATCCTCAAAATCAGCGGATTTATTTTTGTTTTTATAACAAATGAATTTTACTTGATGACCTTGAGATTGTAATACTTCATAAATAGGAAAATATTGTGGTAAATAATAAATATTAACGGTATCAAACAAAACTAACATTGCATAAACTCTGGCTTTAAAAGAGCTATATTAATGGATTTTAAACAAATATACCAACCTCAAAGCTAGACTGTCTTTATATAATTCCTTAGAATTGATTTACTATCAAAAAGAGTAAAAAACATGCCTAATTCGACTTTAAATAAATTTAACTATCCGGATTCTTTAATAAAAACATATCAACATTGGCATCTATTACTCAGACCAAACCAAACGACCCTCGGGTCATTAATTTTAGTTTGCAAAGAAAAAACAACGCAATACTCGGGGATCTCTGATGAAGCAGCTATTGAACAAAAACAAATCATTAAAGAAATTGAAAACGTATTAAAATCGAGATTTAATTACTCTAAAATTAATTATTTAATGCTAATGATGGTCGACCCAGCAGTACACTTTCATATTATCCCTAGATATGAATTTCCAGTTGAATTTTGTGATAGAGAGTTTAATGATAAAAGCTGGCCTGGTGTGCCTGATTTAACCCATGATTTAGCTTTAGATGAGATTTATCAGCATGAACTGCTTAGAACGCTGAAAACAGACTTCTCGTTAATACACGAAGTACAATTAAAACAATCAACTAAAAAATACCACCGTATGTATACATCTGGCTGTTTTGATATTTTTCACCAAGGTCACCTCAATATTCTTAAAAAAACCAAAGCACTGTGTGATTATTTAATTGTAGGTGTATCAACCGATGAGCTCATTATTAAGTCTAAAGGAAGACCGCCTATCATTCCATTTGAAGAAAGAATTTCAATATTAGAAGCTAATAGATATGTTGATGAAGTCATACCACAAGTAGATAAAGACAAGCAGAAAGTGGTAGATGAGTTTCATATAGATGCTATTTCTGTTGGTTCTGATTGGAAAGGTAAATACCCAGCGGTAACGTGTGAAATGGAATATTTTGATTACACACCAAATGTAAGTTCTACTGTTTTAAAGCAGAAATTGAACATTACGCCTAAAGAAAAATAATCAAAGTTTATCTGATAATACCAAAAGCGCGGTTTAATTCCGCGCTTTTTTACTGTTTACTATAAAAATGCAAACTTACCAACAAACATAATTGTTAAAATCCAAACACTCATACTGACCTGATCTTTTTTACCACATAACACCTTAACTGCGGTGTACGATATAAAGCCTAATGAGATACCATGTGCGATAGAGAAAGTCAGTGGTGTCATTAACAACACAACACACACAGGAATGGCATCTGTCATATCATCCCAATTAACAAGTTTAAGGTTAGAAAGCATTAATACTGATACATACAAAATTGCTCCAGCTGTTGCATAAGCTGGCACCAAAGCAGCAAGCGGAGCAAAAAATAACATTAATAAAAAACAAAAACCAACAACAACAGCTGTTAAGCCCGTTCTACCTCCAACAGAAACCCCTGCAACAGATTCTACATAAGAAGTGGTAGTTGATGTACCAAGCATTGAACCAGCAACTGTAGCTGTACTGTCAGCACTTAATGCACGGCCTAATCGAGGTATATTCCCTTTATCGTCTGTTAAACCTGCTTTTTGAGTGACAGCGACTAAAGTACCTGAGGTATCAAATAAATCGACAAACAAGAATGCAAAAATCACACTTAACATTGAAATATCAAATGCTGAAGCGAAATCTAATTGCATCAAAGTAGGCTCCAAAGATGGTGGCATAGATACAATACCTTGATACTCAACTAAACCAAATCCAACAGCAATAAGAGTCACTATAAATATACTAAATAAAACACCACTTTTTATATCTCTATGTAATAAAGCTGCGATCACAAAAAAGCTTAGAATAGCTAATAAAGGCCCTGATGAAGTTAAATCACCCAGCTGAACAAAAGTTGCTGGACTTGCAACTATAATACCAGAATTTTTCAAAGCTATTAACGCCAAAAATGCCCCTATACCTGTTGCAATAGCTTGTTTTAAAACAAGTGGTATCGCATTTATGATCCATTCTCTAATTTTAAAAAGACTTAATAATAAAAATATACAACCTGAAATAAATACAGCACCTAAAGCAGACTCCCAAGAGTAACCCATGCCCAATACAACGCCGTATGTAAAAAATGCATTTAATCCCATGCCAGGCGCCAGTGCTAATGGGTAATTAGCCCACAAACCCATAATAAAACACCCAATTGCGGCAGCAAGACAGGTCGCAACAAATGCAGCACCTTGATCCATACCTGTTTCAGCTAACATTGCAGGGTTAACAAATACAATATAAACCATAGTGATAAAGGTTGTTAAACCCGCGATGCATTCTCGTTTTACCGAGGAGCCCTGTGATTTTATTTTAAAAAGAGATTCAAGCATGAAGTTATTTCTTTTGGTTGTGAAGCATAATTAGATGTGACGCTATTGTAACTTACGTAACACTGGGAGTAAAAATTCTAATAAACACAGCGTTATTAAAGATCTCAATAATGCTTAAATTGATTAGTAAACTAGAATCATAGTATAAAAATAAACTGTGGATATAGCATTATGGATAACATTGAAATAGATTCAGCTAAATTAGATTGCTCTGAAATAGATAGCCCTGAATTAGAT
>NZ_JAHKQC010000047.1:0-53148 GCF_018860845.1 Pseudoalteromonas sp. C2R02
CTTCATATACTTCATATACTTCATATACTTCATATACTTCATATACTTCATATACTTCATATACTTTGAGATTTTCATGTCCTTTGATTTTAAAAAAACACTTACCTATAATAGGGTCTTACATGGATGTTAGTGAATCAATAGATTTAATCCTCTATACATACTAGCTAACGAATAATTGCAGGCTAGACAATGTCTTTTTTAGAAATTTTTAGAAAACTCAATAATTATATTGGCACCCATAAGGTACATTTGTGCCCCGCCGTCAAAGGACGGTTGATGAATCATGGTAAGCCACTTATCAACGCGACAATAACAAGAACGCTTTCATACTCTGATGGTAAATATAGTGAAGATATGTGTAATACAGATAATGATGGCTATTTTTCAATGCCAGAAAAAAGCCTACGTTCAAGTCAAACTGCATTACTAATAGCTGAAAGATTCACGAGTCAGAGAATTTATGCCCATTACTATGGCGATGAATACTTACTTTGGTCAAGCCAAAATAGTGGAATCGTATTAAAGCCAGAATATACAATCAAACTTCAGTCACTTTACGGTGATATTGAGGATGATGAAATTTATTTTTCATTTCGAAATGAGCGTTCAGTCCGATTTAAGGCATCGAGTATTTGTCGATGGCAAGATGATTTTACTATTATTGATCCAGAAGCTGAATTTTTGAGAATGTGCCAAGGCGCATTAGAAGAATAAAGATATTAAAGTGAGTAATGGAATGCGTACATTAATCCCAGCGGTGCTGATCATTTAAAATTTTCTATAAAGTCTTTTTACATTGTTATTTTTGCATTTAAAATCAACTTTCTAACTATGTAATCTAATTGTAAATTTACGATTTATCTTCCCTCTTAAAAATAAAAGTATGCAATTTAGCTGTTGATCTTAATTATGATTTACCTATAATGGGGTCTAACATGGATGTTAGCGAATCAATAGATTAATTTACCTATAAATACTAGCTAACGAATAACTGCAGGCTAGATAATGTCTTTTTTAGAAATTTTCAGAAAACTCAATAATTATATTGGCACCCATAAGGTACATTTGTGCCCAGCCGTCAAAGGACGGTTGATGAATCATGGTAAGCCACTTATCAACGCGACAATAACAAGAACGCTTTCATACTCTGATGGTAAATATACTGAAGATATGTGTAATACAGATAATGATGGCTATTTTTCAATGCCAGAAAAAAGTCTACGTTCTAGTCAGCCCGCTTTATTGATAGCAGAAAGATTCACGAGTCAGAGAATTTATGCTCATTACTATGGTGATGATTATTTACTTTGGTCAAGCCAAAATAGTGGAATCGTATTAAAGCCCGAATATGCAATCAAACTTCAGTCACTTAATGGCGATATTAAAGATGAAGAAGTTTTATTTTCTTTTAAAAATATCAACCACTCGCATCGACATGAAGCTTTAAGTATTTGTCGCTGGGAAGATGATTTTATCATTATTGATGCCGAAGCAGAATTTGCCAGAATGAGCCAAGGTGTTTTAGAGGAATAATAAGGATATTTAAATGAGTAACGCAATGCAGACATTAACTCCAGAGATTTCAGCTCGTTTTGCTACAATAGCATACGAAACACTTCAAAATAAATCGCTTTCGAATAGTGCACATTATAGTCGATTGGAAGCTGGTTTTTCATTTGAAAATGATACCTTAAAAGGCGTTAGTGGTGGGCTCCTAGAAAGGATCTTTAAACATGCGACCCCTTTTGGGTGTATTGCTAAAGGGAAAACAGGTCCTTTTAAAGGTGAATTTGTAGTAGCGCTTAGAGGCACGGATAGAAGACGTGATATTATAACTGATGTGCACTGTGGTGTGAGTACATGCTCAAATGGTCAGCCAGTACATGCGGGGTTTAATCATACCTTTAATTCGATAAAGCAACAGCTAGAAACTTATTTTAAACAAGCATCAAAAGAATCGAAAACAGGCTTAAAAATTCACGTAGTTGGCCATAGCCTAGGTGGCGCATTAGCAAACCTTGCTACCAATTGGTTAAAGCAACGCTTTAACGCTGACGTTAAGTTGTATACCTTTGGTTCGCCACGAGTCGGCTACCCAAGCTTTGCACTAAAAACAGTAACCGCTACAAACAATGGTATTTATCGTTGTGTTCATGCTGGTGATCCCGTGCCACTTGTTCCTGTTTGGCCCTTTGTGCATACTGAAGATGAGTATATTTTGCATGGCGCTCCGAGTATCACACCTAGAGCACACAGTATGACAGATCAAACTCCTGGTTATTTACATACGGCATCAGCTTTTAGTAGTTATGCAGCGGTAAATAAAGGTAAAGAAGCGAGATTAAAGCAACAGGTAAAATTAGACTATAACAATCGTTTACAAGCAAAACCGACTACTCGTTGGGCGCGCGTTATTGGCGAAGCAATAATGACGCATTTGGCCGAATCAGGTAAGTTACATGCTATTCAAGCTGATATATCTAACACCTTAACTGTATACGATAAAATAGCACGTGTATTAACTGATAGTATTGATATTTCAAAAGGACGTGCAGATGATGTAAAAGGCATTCTTGGTCATATTCTTGCTTTTTGTGGTTTGCCATTTAAGGCAGTAGAATTAACTTATAAGTTTATTCGGTATGCTTTAGGTTTAATGTTAGACACACTTCTAAAAATGGCAAAACGAGCTTTATCGGCGGCTTAAATTAAATGGCATCATTTTTACTTTATCAATATATATTATAAAAACGCATTTTTTATAAACTTGGTCTTTAAAAATAATTTTTTAGGCTTGTTAGATATACAAGGAAGTATTGTGTCAATTAACTATTCAAATTATACATTGGATGAATTTTTTGATGTTAATGAAAATATAGATAGGGATAAATATCCTGAACGATATAAGCAATTATGTGAAGAAATTCAAAGAAGAAAAGAAAGCGGCGAATTCAAACAGAAAATAAAAGAAGCTGAAAAACCGGACGATAGAGGTGCTCTAGACTTTTTATTTTACCGACACAGACGTTTCAAGGGGGAAACATATTTTAGGGGTCGTTTCCCTTCAATGTTGATTATTAGTGTGATTTTTGCCGTATTTATAGCTGATTCATATATAGAATGTTTTCTTGGAGTTTTAATTTTTATGTCTATAGATATGCTATTAGCGCTTGGCGCATGGCTTTATTATTCTACTGATTTATAGCGGGTTTTTATAATAAGAAGGCTAATAATTAAAACTTGATAGCCAAAACCATCTTATTGATATTTATCTTTTTAGTTATAAACCAAATCAATGGATTTAGCAGATATTGAACCAGAACCCATTGATGTTTATTTATGAAGGCTGAATATTAGTCTTCAGGTCCTTTCATAGTAAATACTAAATGTTTACGCATATTTTTTAAAATAACCCCTTTTTTCATCATCGCAGCGCTTAAGCGTTTTTGCCATTTTAGTAAATCTGGTTCTGCAGCTGCTAATGCTTGCTCATTTTCAAATTGAAAACAAAGCAGTAATGAACCTGGAAACAAGTGGTATTCGACATCAAACCAGCATTGCAGCATGCCTGGGATTTCTGCGCGAGCTTGTTCTTCAAGCATATCGGCAGTTTTCATCACAAGATCTTGTTGCTTTTGTTGGACTTTAGAGAGTTTCTTCATGGAGTATTCCAAAATGAGAAGGCAAAAAGTGAAACCTGAAAAGCGGATTATAACTAAACTAATAGAGGGCAAGCAACGTAGGAAGAGAGATATTAATATTAATGGGGTCGAGATGTAGTACCAACTGAGATTGAATGTTACATTGTATGCACTTCGCATTTAGGTACAGGGATTTTAAAGTGCAACCTCGTTTTCATTATATAGACAATTTACGTAGCCTAGCATTATTACTCGGTATTGTATTTCACGCAGCGCTTGCATATGGCCCTTATTTTTCGAATATTTGGTTTGTAGCAGATCCTAACAGCCATGTTGGTTTTAACTACTTTGCCTTATGGTCACACTTGTTTAGAATGCCATTATTCTTTTTAATAGCAGGGTTTTGTGCTGCATTATTAATTGAGAAACGAGGTTCGAAAGCCTTTATTTCAAATCGTTTAAAACGTGTTTTAGTGCCTTTTATGGTTTTTCTGCCAATAACCTTTGCACTCATTTTTCATGTCATCACATGGGGAGAAAAAATAGCACATCCTTTGCCGCCATTATTTAACGTGTTTAAAGTGGTTAAAAATCCTCCTATATCCACAATGCACCTTTGGTTTTTGTGGAATTTAACGCAACTTTGCCTATTAGTTTGGCTTTTAAGCTTGTATAAACAGGCTTATCGTAAGGTGCTTTCTATTGTTGTGCGGCCTTTATTTTTGGGTATTGTATTGCCAATTATAATATTTGTTGCGATGTTTAATCTGATGGTACCGTTTCCTGCAGCGGATAAACTGTATCCAGAACTTTGGTCATATGGTTTATATGGCTCGATGTTTTTAGTGGGCGCTGGTTTTTACCATCACCATGAACTTTTGGCGGGGTATCTCAAACGTATTAATATATTATTTTTATTAGCAGTTGCTTCTACTATAGCTTATTTTGCTGTATTGCCAGCGGCTTTAACTATTGAACAAGTAATTGAAGCTGCGAATGCTGGTGGTGTAGTGAAGTTAGAAAGTATTAATATTGTGGCACTTGCTAGTCAAACTATTGCGATAGTTACTTGGACTGGAGTTGCATTACTAGCTGGGTTTAAGTGGCTTAATCAACGTAATGAATTTAGTATTTATATGTCTAATGCTTCGTATTGGCTCTATCTTATTCATGTGCCGCTGTTAATGTATATTCAGCTGCCGATGATTAATATTAACTTGCCAGCTAGTATTAAACTTATCATTTCAGTTAGCATTACGGTCATTATAGGTGTCGCCTCATATCATTTACTAGTTAGAAACACGCTCATAGGTGTCTTTTTAAATGGTAAAAGGCAAAAAAACTAAGCAGGTTTTAGCTCAAACTAGCCAAAATAATACTTAGCACTGTAATTTATAAGTTTATTAACGATTAAGATAAGATGAGTCTGTAGATTATGATGAACTACAGACTCTGTTAAATAATACTAATTGGTATAATTACTATTTATCTGCTGATAGCACCATAGCTTGATCGCCATATTGAAGTACTTCACCACCATTTACAGCAACATAGTTTTTTGCTTCTAACTCACTAGAGCACCATATTTTCATCACTGAAGTATCGTTTGCGATATCAGTGAAAGATTCTGTAATATGAAGAGGTTGCGCTGATTCAAGGGCTGGTTTGAACTCTTCCCAGTTTTTATAGCCAGATTCAATGGCGAGTAAACGAAAAAAGTGTTTTCTTTGTAGGGTTAGCCTTTCTTTAAAGACTTGTGATAACGCTTTCCCATAGAAAATATCTGCAACGTACAATCTACGAATAATAGGCATAGCTTGTGAAATCGAACCATTTTTTGTAATGCGGTGTAGTATTTTTGCTGTACGTAAAAATGAGTTTAACTTTGAAATTGTTTTAGGGGTGTTCATACAAACTCCATCAATTAATTAGCCGTTCTCGTTTGTGGCTTAAAATAGAGAGTGTAAGTTTTGCCTTACGAACAGGTGCGCTTGCTTTCACGAGAATGGGCTTCCTGACAACCCTAAAGGGATGTTAGCACAACATACTTTTGTTGCAAATGATAAATGAATATGGTTTTTAGGGCCTGAGAGTTGGAAGGTTAGGCATTATTAACTTAACCTTCAGTAAATTGTTGCTTTTTTTCGCTCCGTGGATTCATGAGTTTGATAGTTTTGTATATTAGAATATTATTTTGGTCTTTCATTCTCTATCACTTGTGTACTTACCCAGTAAATATTTGCGATTGCACCTGCTTCGTTGTATCGACTAAAAAATAAATATTTACCATCTGGCGTAACGCTTGGCACTCTTTCATGAAACTTTGAATTTACAGCATCTCCAAGGTTAATTGGTTTTGTCCATGTGCCATCTTTTTTCTTAAAGTATACATAAATATCGCTATTTCTTTGTTTATCTTCTTTATTCTGAGCTTGTACTAATAAATAATCTTGAGATGAAGAAATAAAAGGGTGAGATCCAATTTCTAAAGGAACCTCTTGAACTTTAGGAAATTCAGCATTTTTATATGACGATGAATATATATTTCGTTTTGAACGGTTGAGATAAAAAACATCGCCGTTTTTAGCTTGAGTCAAATGCATCACAGCATCGTCATTGATTGGTGAATCAAGTCTTATAGCCTTGCTCCAGCCACTGCCTAAACGATCTACATACCATATTTCTTCTTGTGAAAAGTCGGCTTTGTATCCGGTAAAGTAAATTCTATTGCCATCGGCTCTGACGAATGGCTCCATTTCTCCATCTTTTTGTCCTTTAGTAAATTTTACTTTTTGAATCGGTTGCCATTTTCTATCTTGGATTTTTGAAAAATAAATATCAGCAGTACCTTTTTTTGGTTGTACTGAAAAATACATCTCATCTAAAGCAGGGGAAAAAGAAATACCAAAATCATATCTACCATTAATTGAAATAATACCCGGCGCAAAAAGTTCGGGTATTAAACTAGGAGTTTTTTGTCCAAAATAAGGTCCTTGCAAGGTTGGGAATTCATTTTGACCATAAGTTTTGCTACTGAATACCAGAATAGAAAACAGCACAGTAATAGACATAAAAATATACTTCATAATTTACCTAATTTTGATATTAACGATTTACGCTAAATGTGATTGAATAAACATCACTTTAAACAAGTCGATTTTAAAACACCTGAAGTCACTATGATTTTTAGCTGATTTCTTGTTGAAGAAGTTAATACACACAGGGCTTTATGCATTTATATGATAATAATGATTGGCTTTTAGAGAAACATAGAGGCAAGCATTGAAGATTGAGCATATTAAACTCTGTATGAGTGTGCCGATTGATACGCAGTTTAATATGCTCAAATTGATATAGGGTTTGTTAAAATTAGGTACCTAAATACGATGGTTTTAATTGCTCATTTCTCTAATGATAATTCTATTACTTCTTTTTCGGATGTCACTCTAACTGTTATAAGTAGTTGTGATTCATCGATATCGCTGATGTAATCAAGGTTGCTTTGTAATTGCGCTATTATGTCAAAAGCATTCGTCTCCAAGTTATATGACCACAGTTTTTTATCATTATTAATGCCATAAATAACATTATGTTTGATTAAGAACCTTTGATTATCACCGCCTTGACCATCAAGGGCTGCAATATGCTGATCTTCAACCGGGCCTCTAAGCCAAAACCTATCCATATGGTCGCTATAAATAAGTTGATTATGTTCGTTTTTTTGTGCCCAATTAACAGGTTTATTACTAAGAATATCTATTTCAGAGGTCTGTAAGTTAAATTCAGCGAGCCTAATTACCCCTTTTGTACGTAACTGCAACAAAGCGAGGTTATTCTTACTATCCCACTGTAATAGCTGAAACACTGAGTTAGCGAGTGGGAATACTTTTTGGCTAGAATCAAGGTTTACTTGGATCAGAGCATCGTTTGCATTGACTAATAGGCTACTTCCGTCTTTAGCCCATCTTAGGCCTTGAATATAAGTATCCATAGCAAAACGACTAAGTTTTTTTGCTCCTTGTCCTTCGGTGATCCAAACTTGTTGTTCACCTGAGCGTTTTGACTTAAAAGCTATTTTATTGCCATTAGGCTGAATGTTCGCATCGCCATCCATTTGTATTGAACGTTCAAGTACCTTGGAAAGTTCAAAGGGACTTGTCTGTTTTAATGCTGTAAATGGTATAGATACAATATCGCTATCAAAGTGACCTTTAATGGCAAGTGCCTTATCACCAGCTGAATTAAAAACAGGTGTTCCCATAGGTTCATCTAGAGGTAAGCTTATATCTGTTACTTCTCCATCATATGAAAGCGTGAAAAGTTTCCTACCAGTGCTAAAAGTAAGGTGGTTATCGATAGGTGAATATTTGGCATAAAGATACCGATAGCGGGCAACTCCCTTAGGGAACCTTATTTGGTTCTGTGATATTAATTCGCCATTGGTTGACAGTATTTCAATATAGTATTGGTTATTTTCATGAATACTGATCAGCGCTATTAAGTCATCTTTTACTGAGTAGTCATAATAGATAATGTTGCCGTTATTTATTGTATGTAAAAGTTGACTTGTGTTTTCAGTGGGAGAATAGCTGATTAATTGCCATTGCTCTGATTGCTTTTGTAATAACGCAATATTGTTATTATTTAACCAGCGAGGAGTGCGAATTTCTGAGTTTTTACATTCTAATAATACACGCATAGATTGCGGTGATGTTAGTGCCTCATTAAAGTCTAAACTTAATAATTGATAACATTTCTTTTGGCTAATAGGTTGCTCGCAGTTTAGCTTTCGAATAAAGGTCAGTTGTTTACCGTCTTTTGAAAAACTGTGCGCGCCATATGAATCTAAGTGTTCAGTTAACTGGTGTTCTTGTTGTGTTTCAAGGTTTTTTGCCCAGATATTACTGACACATTTATCTTCTGAAAAACGATGGAATATAAAATATTGATTGTCAGGTGAATAAATACTGGCAAGTTCTTTGCCGTCTGTTGCTGTTACTGCGCGTATTTGAGTGACTGATAACTTAGGCTGTGGTGCTGTAGATAATAACTTTGTAACTAAAAATACAACTATTAAAATGGCGATGATTATAAAAGCGGGTTTATATTTTTCTTGCCAAGATATTGTGCTGCCAGAGTTAACAGCTCCAATTACTGGATCACTTAGCTTTTCTGAATTATTACTGACTTCTTCTGTATAGGGAGTTTTGGCTATTTCTTCTTTGGCGTCAGCTGATTTTAATATGGGTTCATGAGCTAAAGTATCTGGAGTATCGCTATGTTCGGTATTTTTCCATTGCACATTACATTCTAAACTATAGCCTTTTTTTGCATGAGTCTTAATGTAAACTTGTACTTTACCATCGTCTCCTAGTGCTTTACGTAACTGGGCAATACAACGTTGTAGTGTATTGTTAGAAACTATCGTGTCGGGCCAAACTGCACTCAGCAGTGTTTCCTGGCTAACAACTTTACCTTGATTTTCAGCTAAGCAAGTTAATACTGCAAGTGCTTTAGGGGCTAGGGTTTGTGGCTGTTTATTTTGTGTGATTTGATTTCTTGTTAAATCGACAAAAAATTCGCCAACCCAATACTGCTCTTCCATATAGCCTCTTATTCAAAGTAATTTTTAATATTGATACCTTATCTGATGAGACCTTAGCATATCCACATCATCAGCTAAACAAAAAATATTAACTAACTGATAATATTGGTTTTTATTTTTTATCAGGTAAAAATCAGCAATAAATCATGATTATGTCATGTGTTTAAAGTTAGGTTTGATATCGTGTGTTAACTCATTTGTGTTAACAGCAACCAAGTTGCCAAACTAATAATCTTAATTTTTTACGAGGATGTAATTAATGAAAATGAAACCGTTAGATAAAATAAAAACAATGCTACTTTCTAGTTCAGTGTTGGTTTTATTGTCGGCATGTCAGAGTACAACACCTAGTTCATCGGTTGAGTATTCTCTGGTTTATGGATTTAAAGAGCAAAAAAGTAAATCGATTTATCTGAGTGATGAAACTGGTCAGTCTCGAATTAAAATAGCAGATGTAACTAAGCACGACGGGTACCCTTCAGTATCTCCTGATGGTAAGCAGGTTGCTTTTTATGGTAAATATGACAAACGTAAAACCTGGTCAATTCATGTTGGTAATATTGATGGCACCAATATGCAGCGTTTAACTAATACTAAACATGTATGGGATAGTGCACCTGCTTGGTCTGCAGATGGAAAAACCATTATTTTTTCTCGAGAATATAAAGATTCAAGTAGAGGCTGGCAAGAAGAAGTTTGGTTGATGAATGCCGATGGTACAGAACAACGCCAAATAAAAGCAATAAAAGGGCGAGCGGCGCAGTTTATGCCTGATGGTAGAATTTTATTTCAGTCAAAATCGGGCCCGAGTCAAATAAGCATCGCTAATGGTGATGGTAGTAATATTATTACTTTGACCAATGATGATACTGACAATATGTCGCCTAAACTTTCACCTAGTGGCAAGAAAATAGCGTATTTATCTAATAGAGATGGCAATCAAGAAGTGTATGTTATGGGTATCGACGGCGCTAATCAAAAGCGCTTAACAGTTAATAGCATACAAGAGTGGGATCCTGCTTGGTCATCAGATGGCACAAAGGTTTATTTCTCTTCTCAGAGTACTCATGGATTTTATGATATTTATAAAGTGAATACAGACGGAACATCTATGGATAAAGTACTCAATCAAGGGTCACAAGCCTCAACTGTGTACAAGGTAGATAAAATTTATTTGAAAGATTAATGAATTTAAATGGTTAACCTAATAGCGTTAACCTTTTTTATTTTAGTGTTGAAAAATGCCCACTAAGATAGAGGGCATGACATTTTTAAATCTCGATAGAATCTATTTCCCTAACAGGTATAGCTAGATTGTAAACCTAAAGGAATGCCAAGATCCCAATAAGAAAATCTTCCAGCCAATTATAAAAGCAATTGAGAAAGGTAGCATTAATGATATTCGAGCTAGAATCATCATTTTGCAGATCTTGGGCTTACAAATAAATTAACAAACCTGTTAATAAGCTAATCCCGTAAAGTCTAAATAACTATTTCAAGAAGCCATAGTATAGTCACCCTTGATATTCTATTTATAAAGTATAAAAGCAATTATTGTTATAGTATAACATATCAATTATGATGCTATTGATATTAATACAACAATGCGAGAACAAAGTGTTATTCAATTCCAAATTTAAAAATTATGGTACGATTTTTTCTTTATCTGTGCTTTCAGCTTCTATTTCTACGGCATATGCAGGCACTAAAGATATCGAAAAAATATCGGTTCATACCCAAAAACAAGCATATAGAGGCAATGCGCCATTAGCTCAATTGCCGCAATCGTATGAGATAATTGAAGCTGATCAACTTTCAGATATGGGTATCGCTAATTTTCAAACTGCTTTAGGTTTATCAAGCAGTATTGCGAGACAAAATAACTTTGGTGGCCTTTGGGAAAGCTTTGCAATTAGAGGATTTTCAGGAGATGAAAATTTACCTTCAGCTTATTTGATCAATGGTTTTAGTGCTGGTCGTGGTTTTAGCGGTTTACGTGATACATCTAACATTCAATTTATAGAAATATTAAAAGGTCCGGGTTCTGCTCTTTATGGTAGAGGCGAACCTGGTGGTACAATTAATATTGTGACTAAAAAGCCACAATTTGAACAACAAGGCTATGTAAGTGCAGAATTAGGCAGCGACGAGCATACACGCTTTGAAGGTGATTTCACCTCTGCTTTGAGTAACCAAGTGGCATTTCGCATTAATGGTGCTTATGAAGACTCAGGTAGCTTTAGAGATACTGTAGAATCAGAAAAACTTGCGTTAGCACCTTCATTACTTTACAAAATCACAGAACAAACCAGCATCACATATGAACTAGAATATGTTGATCAAGCCATTCCTTTTGATCGTGGTATTCCAGTTTTACCTGGTATCGATATTGATCACAGTACATTTTATGGTGAACCAAACGACGGTCCTATGGATGTGGCTGCATTAGGTCATCAATTCACTTTAGATCATCAACTTAATCAAGATTGGACTCTATCGTTTGGTGCAGGTTATAGGACTTCTTCGTTAGAAGGTTATTCGACAGAAATAGAGTTATCACCAGGGCGCCAATTACTTTATGTAGATGGAGAAACGGTCAGCCGTCAGCGTCGTTATCGTGATTATGATGCCTCAGATATGTCTTTTAGAGTAGAGCTAAGCGGTCATGTCAACGCACTTAATATTGAACATAACATACTGGTTGGTGCTGATACTTATGATTATGAACTGGATTCATTGCAAAATCGTTGGCGTGTAGGTTGGGGTAGTGGTGATACAAGCTACTCAATTAATGCTTATAACCCAGTATATGGTCAAGCAGCACCAGAACTTGCACCTTCGCAAGATAGAACTGAGGAACAAACGGCTTGGGGTGTTTATTTTCAAGACCAAGTAATGCTGAGCGAGAACTTAAAGGCACTTGTTGGCTTACGTTACGATAAATTTGAGCAAGATATTACCAATCACTTTAATTCTGATGTCGCTTCTCAATCACAATCAGAGTTTAATCCAAGATTAGGACTAACATATCAGTTAGCTGAACCTGTTATGTTTTACGTCAATTATGCTGAAGGGTTTAGACCTAATTCTGGTGCAGATGTAAATGGCGCAGCTTTTGAACCTGAAAAAAGCGAATCGTTTGAATTTGGCGCTAGATGGCAAAGTAATGATGATACGGTGGTTGCCAGTTTTGCATTATTTAGTACTGAAAAATCAAATATCCTGACATCTGATCCTATTAATTCTGGTTTTTCTATGGCACTTGGCGAAGCACAAAGCTCTGGTGTTGAGTTTGATTTAACTGCCGCTCTTTTAGAAAATACTGAGTTATTAGTCAATTATGCTTATACAGACGCTCATACTAATAATGACATGAACAATCCTGATTGGGGCGTAGATATTCCTTCAGGTAGTCGTTTAATCAATGTACCTGAACATACAGCTAATATTACCTTGCAGCATTTTACTGCTGTTGCCAATTATGACGTAAAACTGGGCATGCATGTTCAGTATGTGGGTGAGCGATTAGGTGAAACGATTGATCCAACCTACGAATTAGATGGTTATACGCTAACAAACCTATTTGGCAAAGTAGCAGTCAATGACAAAGTGAGTTTTAATGCGAGTATCGAAAATATTTTTGATGAAGCTTATATCGCGAACTCATATTCAGCTCTGTGGAATATGCCTGGTAAACCATTGACATATAAAGCAAGCATTCAATATTCATTCTAATTAGATAAAGAGGCGCGCCCAATTTGGGCGCTGTTTATTATGACAGAAAACGTTTTTCGTTCTCGTATTGCTTCTATTGATATTTTACGTGGATTCGTAATTATTTTGATGTTAATTGACCATGCTAGAGAGCGCTTTTATTTACATAAGCAGGTACTGGATCCTATGGATATTGACAGTACAGATCCTACGTTATTTTTCACGCGATTGAGTGCACACTTATGTGCACCTATTTTTGTGTTTCTAACTGGTTTGTCTGCTTGGCTTTATGCAAATCCAAGTAATGGACCACAACGACCAGTACAAGGTTTTTTGATCAAACGCGGTCTGATTTTGATTTTACTTGAAGCAACTTTGATTAATTTTTCATGGTTTGCTGCTTATACAACTTTATATCTACAGGTTATTTGGGCTATTGGGGTTAGTATGATTTCATTAGCATTGTTAGCGTATCTACCCAGAGCATGGATAGCTGTATTGGGCTTAATTATTGTGTTCGGTCATAATTTATTAACCCCGGTATCTTTTCAAGTTGATGAACTCGGTTATAGCTTATGGACCATCCTGCATGATAGAGGGTATTTAATCATGGATGGTATCGTGAAAGTAAAAGCTTCATACCCTGTATTACCTTGGATTGGTGTCATTATGGTCGGTTATGCTGTAGGGCCATTGTTTAGTTCCTCTGTAAATAAACAATTGAGACAAAAAGTATTACGTAATGCAGGAATTTTTTGTTTGTTATTATTAATGGTGCTTAGAGGCGCTAATACATATGGTGAAACGATTAATTGGCAAGTGCAGGCGACATTCGTACAAACGGTTATGGACTTTCTAAATTACACTAAATATCCGCCTTCACTGAATTTTTTATTATTTTCTTTAGGGATAGGCTCATTGATTTTATCTTGGCTTGAATTTGCTAAAAGCAAGTGGCTTGAAAAAGTAAATGTGATCGGTTCTGTGCCTATGTTTTTTTATATCGTTCACTTGTATGCGTTACTTGTCTATTACGCAATAGGTTACGGTGTTTTTGGACCAACGATGCATTATGGTGAAAAACAAATTGGCTATTTAGGCGTTAGTAATATTGGCATTGTGTGGTTAATTGCCGCAAGTTTAATTGTGCTTTTATATTGGCCGTGTAAAAAGTTTGGTGCGTTTAAAAGAACAACTTCAATGGGTTGGGTTAAATACTTTTAATTCGTAAAGGTAAGTTTTGTTTATGTGTGCAAAGTCCGGTTGCTTTTTTAAAGTACGCCGGACTTTTTTATTTGCATCATAGAAAATATAAAAAATTATTTAAGGCTTTAGTTTACCTTTGAGGAATTACCTTCTATTTGTTGGATGATATTACATGTAATTATCATATATAAGTTAAATCTGAATAGTTCATTTACCGCAGATTATTTAGCCCATATTTTGAATAAAAGTTTATAAAATTATGAAAAGATAAAAATATGCCCACTTTTTAGTGGGCATATTTAGTTAATTGTATGAATAAAATTAACTAATATGTGTAGCTAGATTGTAAACCTAAAGGAATACCCAGACCCCAGTAAGCTAATAAGAATAATGTCCAGCCAATCATAAATGCAATTGAGAAAGGTAGCATTAATGATATTAAAGTACCGATACCTGTATCTTTAACGTATTTCTGACAGTACACCACAACTAATGGGAAGTACGGCATTAATGGGGTGATGATATTCGAGCTAGAGTCACCAATACGGTATGACGCTTGTGTTAAGTCAGGTGATATACCCAGTTGCATTAACATAGGTACAAATACTGGACCTAGTAGTGCCCATTTTGCAGAACTTGAACCTACAAATAAATTAACAAAACCTGTTAAGAAGATAATACCTACAATTGTTACTGCACTTGGTAATGCCATTGCTTTTAATACTTGTGCACCTTCAATTGCCAGTAAAGCACCTAAATTAGATTGAGAGAATGCAGCAATAAATAAAGAACAGAAAAATGCCATTACAATATAATAAGACATGCTGCCCATAGATTTACTCATGGCATCTATCATATCTTTACTGTTTTTAAAGGTACCAACACAAAAACCATATACGGCACCTGGTATCCAAAATAATAAGAAAATTAGCGGTACGATAGATTGCATTAACGGTGCTTTAAAATCAGCTAAAGAGCCACTTGGTCCTCTAAGTGGAGAATCATCAGACCAACTTGCCCATGCTAGTAATGCAAGACCTGCTACCATAACAAAAGACGCTAAATAAAAGCCTTTACGTTCTTTTTGAGTTATTTCATCAAATTGTGGTAAATCTGAAGTATCGCCATCTATAGGTGTATTTTTTAATCTAGGCTCAATGATTTTATCTGTGATGTACCAGCCTAATAACACGATAAATATGCTAGAAGCTGAAGTGAAAAACCAGTTATTTAAAGGGTTTACTACAATTTCAGGATCAATAATTTGTGCCGCACTTTGCGTAAAGCTTTGTAGTAAAGGATCGATACCAGAAGGAATAAAGTTAGCGCTAAAACCACCACTTACCCCAGCAAATGCTGCTGCAATACCGACTAATGGATGGCGTCCCATGGCAAAGAATATAACACCTGCTAATGGAATAACTAAAACATAGCCTGCATCTGTTGCAGTGTGACTAACAATCGCAATCAGAATGATAGAAGGAGTTAATAAGGCTTTAGGGGTGCGTTTTAGCATGATTTTTAGGCCAGTATTGATAAAGCCTGAGTGCTCAGCAACACCTACACCTAACATAGCAACCAATACAACACCTAAAGGTGCAAAACCAGTAAAGGTTTTTACCATGCTAGCAAGGAAGTTAGCTAGAGCATCACCCGTTAATAAGTTATGTACTATGATAGCTTCGCCTGTACGAGGATCAATGGCGTCAAATGAAACCTGAGAAAATATGGCTGATAAAAACCATATAAGCGTCATGGCGAATAAAAAGATAATAGCAGGATCCGGCAGGGTATTACCTACGCGTTCAATTGAGTTCAAAAACCTGTCTATAAGCCTAGGTTTTTGATTAGCAGCATTCATACAATGTCCTTAAAATGAGTGAATCATATTTTTTGTTATATTTGCCTCTATTAGAGCAAAGCTAGAAAAACTTTGAAACATTTTAAGCGGTTTTTTTTGTTGCTGATGTAAATAGAATAATACAGACGGTAAAGTACTTTAAAATATAACTGTGATATCTTTATTTTTTATATTTATTCATATTATTTCTAATTGGTTTACATACTTTGCAGTATTAACGCTTTAATTTATATTCTCTAAGTTAGATATCATAGGGCTTACAATAGATATTATGCTAAAATTCTGTTTCAGCTTTATAAATGTGCATTAAATCTCATTTGTTTGACTGAGCGTAGTAATACTAGCGTGATTAACTAATGAGGATACAAGATATGAGTAAATTAAATGCCCAAGAGCGTAAAGACCGTGACAACGCACGTTTTTCACAACGTGTTGATGAGCGCAGAGTAAAAGGTGAAGATGTTGTTGCTTACGCACTTGCCAATAAAAAAGCCTATAAGTTTTTGACTAAAGATGAAAAGTACAACCTTAAACAACGACAAATAGTACTTGATCAAGAAGCTAAACTGACAGTGGAAGAAAAGATAAAGCTTAGAAATGAGCAAGAGTTAGAAAAAGCAAAAGCAGCATTTACCGAACAATAAAACACCATAAACAACTTTCGTTAAGTTTCAACGAAACAGTGATAAATGAGAACAGTGTCAATCATAGTTAATGGCACTGTTTTAATTTAACTATTTCCAAACACATCGTTTAGATTCTTCTTCTCAATACCATAAACGATATAAATGAGACGACCATGCTTTACGTTATACCAATTCTATTAAGTTAGTGATCTAATATAAATTAGGATAAATTTTCAAGAGCAAGGCGCTTGATTGACCAATAGCTGGCTATTGGGATTGAAAGCAACGCGGCTATTGTATATTTAGACCATTTAGATTGATCACATATTTATTGGAATTGGTATTATTTAAGCTTCAGTTAGTTTTTGTGATTTTAGATGTCGGCCAAGGTATAGCTCTACTGCAATAAAAGCAAAAGGTACAACTGAGGCGATAAATAAAGATAAAAATGTAACTAATGACCATTTTTCCTTATTTGAAACGGATAAAGCTAAAAATAGGTAGAGCATAAATAATATGCCATGTAGCATGCCTAATCCAGATACAAAATCCCGGCTAATAAAACCAAGCGTAACACTTAAAACGGCCAAATAAGAAAAGCCTTCTAATATACTGATCACACGAAAAAACTTAAGCATCATTAAAGCCTATAAAATAAAAAAGATTATCCGGTGATGGGGCGCTAGGGTCAAGTTTATAATTAGAGTAAATTGTGGGGAATTGGGGATATTAAAATAATACTGTTGTGCTTATATTTAGTGTGTGACGATATGAAAGCTGCCGTTTTTTTGAAAAATAACTGAAAAAGATAGAGAAAAATTAATTGTTAACATTGCGCTTGATTTTTTTCAATGGATAGCAGGTTTATTCAATTAATTAAGTTTTTTTTATTTATGCTATCAGTTAAAGAAAGGGGGCTAATTTCCCTTTTTATTTGATTGAGGAAGAAAAAATGAACACTGAATTAAAAAAAGCGTTTGCTCAAGAGATGTTGTTTGCCAAAAAACTTTATAAAGCAGGAGATTATATTAAGTGCTTTGGGCATTTAGAGCGTGCACATATATTAGGGCAATCTTATGTTATCTCCCATACAAGCTCTCACTGGTGGATGTTAAAAGTAGGCATTAAAACAATTAATATTAAAGAAGTTTTAGGCCAAGTTATGCGTATTTTAGCTTCAATTGTATTTTCTCGAATTTGGGTTCCTTTAGGCAATACAGGTGGAACGAATGTTAGCCCGTTCAAACCTATGCCAATTCCCAAGGAATTAAAAAAACATTTAGAAAACGAGTGAAATGATTTAGCTGATTTAAGGCAATAAGTTATAATTTTTAAGCTTTAAAAAGCTAATCAGCATTCATCATGTCTTCAAACTTTATTCCAGTCAATTTAGACGTTATTTTAATAACATAAAATAATATACCAAACAGCATGATTGTTGATGGAATAGCAATCACTGGATAACTTAGCAAAGTCATTTCACCGAGTTGTTCGTTAAACTCAACTGTACCTGCGGGGCTTGTTACAATCCATTTGGCTAATAAATAATTCATCGTAGATGAAAATACAAAAGTCATCGCTAACACAAAGTTAGCTTGGCTAATTTTTTGTTTAAATTGCTCTGTTTTTGATTTTTTTTCTAACGTGTCATATATCAAATTAAGATTAAAGATGAATGAATTTAATAGTAGTTTTGCGAGCAATGGTTTACCAAAAAATCCAGATAATAAAACAGTTAAACCTATCATGGCTGGAATAGCAGCTTCTTTAATTGCCAACCACTCTACATCCAATTCAAACAAGGCTATACCGCCTGTGAGTAGTGTACTTAAAAAACCTAACAATGAAATAAAGTTTAAAGAACCAACTTTAGTAAAGTCGTATATTGCATAACAAACAGGGAATGCAAGTGCGATAATTAAACCAAGTAAAGTGCCTAAATGTTCTGGGCCCGAAAATTTCATTAAAATAAGGGAAGGGATCAAGATATTAAACAATATTTCTAATAATGGATTGTTCTTTTTAGGCTTATCTTGTTGTTGCTGAACTTGTGTCATTAAGTTTTTTCAAAAAGTCATTTTATATGATGTTATCGCACTCAATCATTTTTTGCGACTAAGCTGGTTATTTTATTTGTTACTGTTTGTAGGTTACATTTTATTTTAAAACGACATGGTCAAGAAATGAACTGCTGAAGTCCCGTATACGGGAGTATCAGTTGTGATTATTTATCGGTGAGAATTTATCCGCGTAGTTGTTCATTGTTATTTCAAAAATGGCTATAGATTGAATAAAAAAGCCTAATACCTTTAAAAGTCTTAGGCTTGCTTAAGAGATGATTTTCAGAGCCTATCTCAACTTTAGTTCATTTGCTTTAATTGATTTGACAGACTTAAAAGGTCGATTCCTTTGCTTATATCAAACTGCATAAATGCTAATACACCATGCATTAAGATTAAAATACGTTGATAAGCTTGTGGTTTTTGTTTTAGCTGAGTTTCTGCAGCATTAAAGCCTTTAGCATCGTATGTCATTAAAAGTTCTATAGCGTGTTCTTCCGGGGTGCGTTCTCTCGTTTTAGGCTTGTAACCTATTTCAGCGACTACTTTTTCAGCAAGTTTCCAAACTGACCAAGGGTTTTGACCTGTGATGAGTTTTCCGTCTTGTGTTACTTTTTCTAAATAGGTTGTGCCTGCATTAAATTGTGCGCCTTGTGCTTTTAATTTATCTTCAAGTAAAAAAGGGAAAATTTGTTTTGCATCAGGGATTAGAAACAACTCTTCTTCGTTGGTAAATCCGCTGACGTTTTTATTTGCTAGCAACATATCACCATTATCTAATTCAACATTTACCAGTGCTGCTGGGCCATGGCAAACAGCACTGACTACTTTGTCATTTTGATATAAAGTTTTAGCAATGTTTTGCACATGCGGATTATCAGGGAAATCAAACATAGTGCCTTTGCCACCGACAAAATATACGGCTTCGTAATCGTTAGGATTAACATCAGCTAATGCTATGGTGCTCGCTACTTTTTGTTGAATACCTTGATCATTTAAAAAGGCATAATCATATGCGCCCATATCTTCGCCATCAATCACAACTGGTGGCTTTCCGCCTTTTGGACTGGCGATATCAACCTCAAAGCCATTAGCTGTAAATACCCAATAAGCACGGGCTAATTCAGTATGTTCATAACCAGTTTCTTTATCTTCACCCATTTTATCTACACTAGTAACAACTGCTAATATTTTACCTCTATATGCTGGGATATTTTGGGTAATATAAGGTAAGTCACTTACTTTGGTTTGTTTGATTGCTACAAAGTGTGCTTTTTCTGGTAATAAACTTTTAACCCAAGATTTAGCGCCAAATGCTAAACCAACAAGTAGGATAGTTAAGGTTACTAAGGTAAATATTATTTTTTTAAGCATGAACTCGGCTCCTATTTATTTTGTTGCAACTAGCTTAAAAAACTGTAAGTGAAATATATGTGAAATGGTTTTTAAATGATTAAATATCTGTTGGCTTTTATTGATTCTACTATATGATAGCCACAATTTTCAGCCATCAATGGCGTTATGTTTTAAGGTTTTGAAGCCTGTTTTCTTCTCTTTAAACACCCAAGGAATTTATTTTATGTCTTTTTGCGCTTTAGGTTTATGCAATGAATTAGTGAAAGCTGTTTCAGAACAAGGTTACACAGAGCCTTCACCCATACAGCTTGAGGCCATTCCTGCTGTACTTAAAAAGCGCGACGTTATGGCCGTTGCGCAAACTGGAACTGGTAAAACTGCTGGTTTTTCGCTACCTATGGTTCAGCTGCTATCTCAGGGAGGGAGCCCTGCGCCTAAATCAGTGAGGGCGTTAGTTATTACGCCTACTCGAGAGCTTGCAGCTCAAGTAGCTAAAAGTGTAGAAAACTATAGTCGACATATGAAGCTTAGCTCTGCAGCTGTGTTTGGCGGTGTAAGAATAGAGCCGCAAATTGCCCTGTTGCAAAGCGGTGTAGATGTTTTGGTTGCAACTCCTGGTCGTTTGGTTGATTTATATAATCAAAAGGCAATTAACTTTGACCAGCTTGAAATGCTGGTTTTAGATGAAGCTGATCGTATGTTGGATTTGGGGTTTATAGATGATATTCGCCATATTAAAAGCCTATTACCAATTAAACGTCAAACTTTAATGTTTTCAGCGACTTTTACCAATGAGATCAAGTCGCTTGCAAGTGGCATGTTAAATAATCCTTTATTAATTGAAGTAACAGCTGCAAACAGCACCGTTGATAAAATCAAACAAAAAATCTATTCAGTAGAAAAAACACGTAAAACTGAGTTGCTAATTCATTTAATTAAACAGAATAAATGGCATCAAGTGCTGGTTTTTAGTCGTACTAAACAAGGCGCTGATAATTTGGTATCTGAACTTGAAAATGCAGGCATTACAGCTGCATCAATTCATGCTAACAGAACTCAACATGCTCGTACTCATGCTTTAGAGGGCTTTAAAAATGAAGATATCACAGTTTTGGTTGCCACAGATATTGCATCGCGTGGCATAGATGTAAATCAATTACCTTATGTGGTTAATTTTGACTTGCCATATGTACCAGAGGATTATGTGCATCGTATTGGTCGTACTGGCCGTGCGGGTACTTTAGGGTTAGCGGTTTCATTATTTAGCGCTGATGAATCTAAACAGTTGCAAGCAATAGAGCGACTACTTGAGCGTAAATTTGAACTTGAAACTATCGCTGGCTTTAAGCCAAATAAAAAGGAAATTGCTAAAGCAATTTCAAAAGCTGCAGCTAAAGATAAAAACTCAAAGTTAGCTTCTACTACAAAAAAAACAGGTAAATCAAAAAGAAAAAAACCAGATGATGACGAATATGGTAATTTTGAAGCAGATCCACAGCCTAATAGAGGTAAATCTAAAGGCCGTAAAAATTCGAGGAGATAAAATATATTAATAGATGAATAAGAAATTATTCAGCTGATATTAAAATCGAGTATTACAAAAGTGATGCTCGCTTTTTCTTTATAAGTAGGTGTAACAAATACACACTATGTAACAAAAATGATGGGTTAATAGTTTTAAAATTAAACTAAATTCGATAAGTTTTACTTCACATATAATAAAGCGCTTTTTGTCGTATATCTTAATGATATATACATTAGACAATAAAATCATGGAAGTTATTTTGGACATATCTAAAAAAACCTTATTAGCATTAGCTGCCATTGGCTCGATAACTCAACCTGTTTGGGCTAGCAATTCAGACTTTAACTTTTCAGCAAAACCTATCTCAAAAAATGTTTATAGTATTATTTCCCCCTCATATGGCAGGCCCAGTGCTGAAAACAAAGGCTGGAATTCTAATAGCTACTTTGTTGTGACTTCAGACGGTGTATTAGTATTTGATACAGGATCATCCCAAAAAATAGGTAAAGGCATTATAAAAGCTATCAAGTCTGTGACTGAGCAACCTATCCGTTGGGTTGTAAATTCTCATAGCCATGCTGATCATTGGTTAGGTAATGCTGCATTTGTTGATGTAGGTGCTCAAGTGATTTCAACTAAAACTTCTATGGAATCAATGAAGAAAGATGGGCAGGGCGTGGTTGACGCCTTTTCTCGTATGACTGAAGGTGCGACAGATAAAACGCATATAGCTTATCCAACACAATTCCTATCCAAAGAAGAAACACGTACATTAGGTGCAATTGAGTTTGAGTTCTTTTATTCTAATGATGGCCACTCTTCAGGTGATGTTTTAATGTGGTTACCAAAACAGCGCATAATATTTGGCGGCGATGTCCTGAGTTCTGATTGGATGCCAATTATGACGCCAAGCGGTAATGTGCCTAATTTGATCACTACCCTTAATTATGTGGCTAATCTGAAACCTACAATCGTTTTACCAGGTCATGGTCAGCCAACTAACGTTAATTCAATTATTAGAGATGCTGAGTTGCTAAAAAGTGTGTGGTATTTGGTAAAAAGAGGGTATGAAAGTGATAAAAAAGCAAATGAGATATTGAGCCAAGTTCAACATAAACTAGGTGATAAATACCGACCTTTATATAAAGATTTTGATTCTAATACTGAATATTTAGTTAATATGATTTATAAAAAACAGGTCGAATAAAATTAAGTTTCGATGCGCTAATTAATAACTTTATTAATGTTAAAAGAGCGACTATGGATTGTGATTTGACAAATAAAACTATAATAACAATATGTATTGTTATTAACCTCATGTAAGTACATGAAATATTCTACTATTCCATCGGGTTATTAAAAACTTCAAACAGCTGTTCTCAGTCAAATTAATTTAAAGCATATGAACAATCAGGAAACATTTTTTGTTTTGTGAAGGCTTACTGCTTTATCAAATGATTATGCTAATGAGTTTATAGTCATCGTAGCTTATTCAAGTAAGTTTAAGAATAATGAGCGCGTGAATACCATGTTATTTAAGGGAACTGACACGCATTTTGGTCTAAATCTTCCTGAAGGCACGTTTACTTGATTGCTTTTAGATGGCAATGTTATATAAGATTGATACCATTAAATTCTGATCAATATTTTAAAATCATCTGGTTAATCAAAAAACCTTTAATAAGGAAGTATGTGAAAAATATAATTAAATTGGCATTAGTAGGGTTTTTACTATTTAAGAGTGATTTAGCGTATTCGAGTATCCAACAAACAGTACTAGATGAAAATCAATGGCATTATGCTATCGATCCATATGGCAGTACAGCTTCAGTAAACGAAAATTTGATAAATGAAGGGCAAGTTTGGGTTAAATTTAATCGTATTCCTCGCCTTGATAAACAAAAAAATTCATGGATTGAAGTAATATACACGCCTGATAAACCATCTCTTAATGCGATGAAGAAAATTAATCTGACTTATAAATGTGATATACCGCTCATAATTAAATTATCTCAGAAACATTACGGTAAACATGGTGATAAAAGTTATGCTCACTATCAAATTAAACTGCCTGCATCTAAAGATTGGTCAACACAAGAAGTTGCATTACAAAACTTCTCTAGACCAGATTGGACACCAAAAGACTCAAAAGATTACGGTATTGTGCTTGAAGAAGTGAATGCGATTTATTTCACACCAAGCTTAACTGATGAAAAGGGCGGTGAAGCAACCTTGCAAGTCAGCAATGTTAATTTGATTCAATAATCATTATAAAATGACTTATAAGTGCTGTTTAAGCTTTAATCACGCGGTTTCGACCTTGTTCTTTAGCTTGATATAAAGCTAAATCAGCATCTTGAAATATGTCATTAAAAGTTTGTTGTTTATCAGTTAAAGTGGCTACACCAAAGCTGGCGGTGATATTGAGGTTATGCTCATTAATTTGTATTATTTTTTGTTCTATTGCTTCTCTAATACGTTCTGCGATCGCAGTGGCTTTACCTATAGGAGTATTTGGTAATACTAACAGGAACTCTTCTCCTCCTATTCGCCCTAAAATATCATTTTCTCTCACATAGGTGCTTGCTGATGCTGATAATGCTTTTAAAGCAATATCTCCACCTGCATGACCATATGTATCATTAACCTTTTTAAAATGGTCTATATCAAAAATAATAACGGTAAATGCGGCATTTTCTTTTTTTGCTAAAACCAGCTTACTTTCGCCATAACTAAAAGTATATCTACGATTAGCCAGTTCGGTTAATGAGTCGGTATTTGCAAGTTTATGCAAGGCTTTACTGGTAATATTTTGACGTATTAAAAAGAACACTAACATAAGTAATATGAGAGAGATAAGTATAATAATTAGGGTTTGTATCCATTGTTTTTGCTGAGCACTTTCTAGTGCAACTTTATCAAGTTGATTATTTCGAGATAACAGTTGATTTTTAAGTATTGCTTGTTCGGTATCAAATATCACTTTATATCGAGAACGTACTTTTTCTCGTTCGCTATTGCTATAAAATCTTTGTAAGTCTCTGGTTTTATAAAGCGCATCATAAGCAAGTTTATAATCACCTTTTAATACTCCTATTTCTGCTTTTAAATCTAGTAAAGCGATACGCCAAAGTAGCGTTTTATTTTCTTCTAAATGGATGAGGATACTTTCAAATTTTTTAGCTGCTTGCTCTGCTTTTTCTATATTATTTTCAGCGATTTCTAACTTAGTTTCTAAAAGGTAATTATCCATTTTTTCAAAAGGTGTTAAAAATTTGGTATTTTTCTCTCTATATTTATTCAAGAAAAACCTCGATTCTTTATTATTTCTTGTATAGTTATAAACTTTTGCAAGGCCGATATAAGCAATAAAAGCGAAGTTTTCTTTTTTCAATTTAGCTGATAGTTTAATGATTTGATTGAAGGCAGTTTCCGCTTTTTTGTACTCTTTTAATCTTAAATAATTTCTAGCCAGTGCATTTTGAGCGAATAACTCATCAAAAAATAGACTATGTTTATTGAAGTAGCTGACAGCCTCTAGTGCAAATGAAATCGCTTTGTCATCATCGCCTAAATATGAATATTCTTTTGACATTTGAATCTTTAAATAGCTCAAATCAAGCTCTTTTCCAAGTTGATCAAATAATATATAAGCTTTGTGAAAATACTCTAATGATTTTATATGGTTTTGTCTCATGGCATAAGAGTTTGCGATATAGCTATAGCTTTCAGCTTGCAATGCAAAATTTTCAGTCTCTTTAGCGTTTTTTACAGCTTCTAGATATAAAACCATCGCTTTGTCTGATGAGCCCATTTCATCAATAACAGCGCCATGCATCATTAATAGAAAAATCCCCGCTTCACTTTTGTGATCAGGGCCCAGAGCATTAGCTTTCTCTATAATTTTTTTACTTTGTTTGATATGGCCTAAAAAATAGTTATGTTGTGCCATTTTGCTTAATAATCCAATTTTCTCAAAATCAGATAAATTCTTATTGTGTTTATTTAGGGTTTTCTGGGCAAGTTCAAGTGCTAAAGCAGGATCTTTGATATTTAAATTATCTATTTCTTTAAATTTTTTTATTAACCACTCAGAATGTGTCTCAGTAGCAAAGCTATTGTGGATAAGGCAAAGAAGTGTAATAAAAAGTATTGAAATATTTGCTATTAATTTAGCTAAACTTGTTTTTTTGTAGTTATTTCTCATAGCCGTTACTCTCATCACGATCAAACTTATTACGTTTGTTTAAATAACATAACTCTATTAACTGTAGTTGTTTTTGTTTATTTTATATGTGTTTTTTTGATCTGAAACACTTAGGAAAATGTCAAATTTTTGAAGTGGCATGGTTATTTTTATGGGGTTAATTTTATACTATTAAAATATTTTTTAGCCAATAAAAAAGTGATAGAGCTTTCACTTTTAACTAATTGAATAATAAAGCAGCTTTCAAACCACTAAAGCATAATAAGTTGAGGATAAGATAAATTCTTAATGTATGATGGCGGCCCAATTTCAGCTACGACCTCATTTTAAGATTTTAGGTCATATATCTAGATACAGTTAATTTATGTCATATACAACAGATTTAACATTAAGATCCCCTAAAGGCTACTTGGCCATGCTTGGTGTTTATAGTTTCACCGGCGCTGCAATTTTAGCTTCAATTATTTTTTCTTTATTATTATTCTTGTCGATAGACAGCGATCCTTGGATGCAGTTTTTATTTGGTTCATTGGCTGTTATTTTTGAATTAGGCAAATTTTTTGCTTGGTATGAAGTGGGTGAGCGCCAGGCTCATAAAAATTATACTGGAGCGGCAATCGCATTTACATTTTATATTGTACTGGCTGCAATTTCGATTGGCGGTAGCATTGGTGGTATTAACAGTGCGACTAATTCTGCACAAAGCCACGTGCAAATACAGCAAAACCGAGTCAACAGTTATGATAGGCAAATCGAGTCGATAGAAAAACAAATCGCATTAAATAATGTTGCTGCTCAAAAATATATTGAATTAGAGCTTATCTCTACTGGCCTAGCTCGCATTCAAAGGGAAAATAGTAGGCTTAGAGAAAAGCAGCAAACTCTAGCCGTTGAACGTGATAACCTACCTGCGGTAAAGCAAGGTTCAGTGGTTGGTTTAATTGAAAGTTTAGCCAACTCTCTAAATATGAGCCCTCAAAATGCGCAATTGGGTTTGGTCATTTTTTTATCTGTTTTACTTGATTTTTTTGCTGCTTTTTTTGTTGGTTTAATAGGAGAAGAGCAACGCTTTAGATATAGGTTTAATAAAAATAAAACAGTCACCTCAGATGTTAAACCAGCAAAACTTAATACAGTGGTGGCAGAAATAGCTACTGAACAGCAATTTAAATCAGCATTAGAGCAAGAACCTGAACAAATAAAAAGCAGTTATGAGCAGGTTTATGATGTTTTAGAGTCTAAGGAAATCAGTTGTAGTAAAAAAGCGGTAAAAAACCATTTTAAAATTGAACCTGAAGAGGTTGATATTATTTTCAAACAGTTACTTCAACAAGGTTTAGTGATTAAAAAGGCTAACCATCATTATCAGTGGCAAGGTTTTTCATCAGTAAATAAAGAGGCTACTGCCTAATCTGTTTTGAGGCTAACAGATTTGATAGTTTGCCTCATTTTTTAAGTGTGTTTAAACTGCATGTTTGAACATGAGGCGAGTATTTAAATGTGATTACTAGACTGATAAAATACAGGCAGTTTTTACTAAAGTTAATGAATAAATTATGAGTTTACCTGCTTGTCCTAAATGTGAATCTGAATATGTGTATCAAGACCAATCGCTTTTGATATGCCCAGAATGTACGTATGAATGGAACCCGCAAGAGCCTGACGAAGATGCTGTGATCGTCAAAGATGCCAATGGCACCTTGCTCAGTGATGGCGATAAAGTCACTGTTGCTAAAGATTTAAAAATTAAAGGCAGCTCACAAGTCATTAAAATTGGCACAAAGGCACTTGTTAGACGTGTACTGGATAAAAAAGACCACGAACTTGACTGTAAAGTTGATGGTGTCGGCGAAATGATGGTAACAGCTAAGTTTGTAAAAAAAGCTTAAGTTACCAGTCTGCTTTGGCTTGAATATGTCAGTTTTTTCAAGTCAAAGTCTGCTTGAACTCCCTAATACTGATTTTATATGCTCTAAATGTAAAAAACTCTCATCTGGCTTGTGATTATTTAAAGCATCAATATGGGTATAACCCCATGAAACCACGCCTATCGGAATAGATGCTTTTCGCGCAGCATCGATGTCGCGGATCTCATCTCCTATGAGTAAACACTCTTGCTTTAGCTGTGAGAATTTTTTCAATGTTTTTTTGATGTTCTTAGATTTACCAAATGGTGAAGCACTGCATTCAAAATGATCGATTAAAGCGGTATTTTCTTCACCGAGTATATTAACTACATATTCATAAGAGCTCGTACTGACAATAGCAACCTTTACTCCTTGATGTTTTAAATCTTGTAATAAACTTCCAACACCTTCAAATAATACGACCTGGTCAAATTTTTCAGTCATATTATTTCTAATATATTTAATGAAAAAAGGCATTTTCCATTTAGATATTTCTAACAGTTTAATTATTTCACGGGCACTGTAATGCTTTAAATCATTTTCTTCTTTTTTTCTGGCATGCTTAAACTTGTATTTATCAGCCGCGTTATTCAATGTTTTTATAAATAATGGGTAGCTATCAGCTAACGTCCCGTCAAAATCAAACATAACTAATTTATAATTCGACATTATAAGTTTTCCAAAGTAATCATTTATAGCTGTTTTTCAAAATCAAATTATTGATAAGTTCATAAAACTCATTTAGTGAATTATGAGCATCATAGAATGACAAAAAAGCCACTCAATGACAAATTGGATAGTTATAAATAAAGCCTAATATCAATTAATTCATGCTGAATGCCAATAACAAATCGTTTTAAATTAAACTTTGATATTCACCTAATAGCGATCGTATATTAGTGGTAGACTCTTTATTCACTCAAAGTACTTTTGTTAAAGTAATGCTGAAATATAGGTATTAAGGCGTTTTAAAATTAGGAGGGTATTAGTGAAAACCATTTTATTTATATTAATTATTGTCTCTCCTTATGCTGCATCTAAAGTAAAAATAGATGAAGAATTTATTTATTACTCAGTAACTTCTAAATCAAAAAAACAATTACTTTCATCTTTGAATACAGCAACACCTATTCGTGAGGGAGATGATATTTTTCACGGAAATACAAAGTATTATATAAAATGGCGGTTTTGGTGGCGGTCATTGAAAAACAGTTGTCAGTTTACTAAGGTCAAAACGCACTTAACACTTACCTATACTATGCCTAAATTAGACTCTTCAAATGCAGCTGTGATTAATGTTTGGAATAAATGGTACCCGAATTTGAGTATTCATGAAAAAGGTCATGGCACATTAGCAATTGAAACGGCTAAAGAGATTGATAACGTATTATTATCAATAGGTGCTCGTACTAGCTGTGAGGAACTTGAAGCTGACGCAAATAAATTAGCAAATAAACTAATGAGTGAATTAAAAGCTGAGAATAAACATTATGATGTTAAAACAAACCATGGAGAGTCACAAAAAGCTTGGCTTTATACACATTTATAGGTGTAGCATATGAATTCTTTACCGGGAAATAGCACTTTATAATATTAATGAGTAAATATGATTACTCATTAATATGAAGGCACCCTTTATGCGCTTTTAAGCTCTTCTAATAAATCATGAATTTCAGATTTCAACTCTTTATCTGCAATTTTATTACAACTAATTTTCGCTTTTTCTAAATGTTCAATTGCACCTGATTTATCGTCTAATTCAACTTTTAAAGCGCCAATTGAATACCCAATAGAAGAACGGAAATCTTTAGAGTTAATTTCTTCGGCTTTAACTAATGCTTGCTCATAAATCGTAACGGCTAAGGCTAAATCATCAGTAAAATCAGCTAGTGTTTCCCATTGTACTGGGTGGTCTTTATCTGTATTGTCATTTTGTTCGCATAATTGTTTTAATTCTAAATAAAAGCCATCAAATCTTTTTTGGTTTTTCTGCTCTGCAGCCGCTAATAAGCTGTCAGTAAGTGATAATACTTTTTTATATATTTTGGTATTCATGGTTGGCCTATTTTACGCTATATAATTATAAGGATTATATCGTTTTTATCTTAAACAGGGCAGGGCACTTTAATAATGTTTCGTTAAATAGCCTATTTTTGGACTATATTTTTAATTTTAATCTTAAATCCGACACCTTGATTTGATGGTCGAAAATAACTGAGACTACCACCTAAAACTTGGCTAGTAATATTAAATGCAATGTGCAGACCTAAGCCCGTCAAGCCTTGATCTCGAGAAGTTGTAAAAAATGGCGAGAATAGCGATTTTTCATTTTCAATACTAATGCCAACGCCATTATCTATATAGGTGATTGTAATATATTCTTGATCAATTTCAGATGAACATTCAATCTTCAAACCATTTCTTTGACCGTGAGTGAAACTGTTTTCCATTAATATAAATAGCACTTGTGTCAATGAGTTTAGGTGTGTTGTTGCATCACCCTTAACATTTAAAATTAATTGCGTATTGTCGTATTGCTCAGGGTAAGTTACTTTTAATGCCCCAAAACTGCTTTTGACAAGATCATAAAGGGGGTAGGTTTGAGCTTTCTCTTCAACTTTTAATGAGAGTTGTTTAAATCTTTCAACTAAACCACTTGCTCTGCCGACACCTTTAGAAATTAAGTTACTACTGTGATTTACAATATCTAGAAAACTTGAAAGTTGTGTTTTAGAAAGGGTTTGGCCTTTGTAATGAGAAAGTGTAATAGAAGCTTCATGCTGTAAATGGCTGACAGTGGTAATAGCTGTACCTAATGGCGTGTTTATTTCATGGGCGAGTCCTGCAATCATATTACCCATAGCGGCATTTTTTTCAGATTCAACAAGGTGAATTTGTGTCACATTGAGCTGCTGAATAATTTCTTTTAATTGATCATTCATACTTTCTAACTCAATCGTTCTTTCTTTTACACGGTCTTCTAAATCGTCGTTTAATTCTCTTAGCTGTATTTCTTGATGTTTGATTAAGGTAATATCACGTTGTGTGCCTGTAATTCTAATCGCTTGATTTTGCGAGTCCCTTTCAACCACTTTGCCTCTATCTAATATCCAATTCCATTCACCTGCCTTGTTTAGCACACGATAACTTGCTTCAAAAAACTCTGTTTTACCAGTTAAATGCGTATTAAACCTCGCTGCAAGTAATTCAAAATCATCGGGATGGACATATTTTTTTACGGAGTCGATGGTATTGCCATTGATATAAGTTGGCAAGCGACTTTGTTTTGATAGGTTTTCCCGTTTAATCGCGCCAACTTTAAGATCCCAATCCCATAAAATATCACCACTTCCCCACAATGCCAGGTTCAACCTTTGTTCGCTTAATTTTACTTGTTGATGAATTTCTTGTTCTTGTTTACGTTGCATTGCTTGTTGCCTCTTTCTATAAAAAAGAAACATGATGGTCAGCACAATAATTAATGAAGCAATAAAAATATTTTTCTCTATGTATGACTTATCGAGTAAAGCTTGCTTTAATTTAGCATCTTGTTGAGAAAATTTGAGTTGTTGTTGTGTGGTAAAAAGTTGCTTTTCAACAATTAATGACTCTAATCTTTTTTGGCTTTGCTCATCAAATAGCTGTGATCTTTTAGTTTGGTATTCTTCCAGTGATATGAAAGCATTTTCATAATCTTTTTGCGCTTGGTACACATTTACTAGCCCCTGATAAGCTGCAAAAGTTACTGTGTTTTTTTTTGCTAACAAGCTTATATTTAAACCTTTTTGATAATAATCAAGTGCTGTTTTATATTGTTTTAAAGCAAAATAAACCTCACCAAAAGCAACATTGCCCTCTGCAATACGAGATTGTGCATTTCTTTTTAAGTAGATGCTCATGGCCTCATCAAAAAAACTAATCGCGAGTTGGTATTTTTTTTGTTGTAATGCGATTCGCCCTTTATATAAAAATGTAGATCCTAATAAAGGTCTATTATTTAATTCAGTTGCAAGTTTTTCAGCCAAGTCTAAGAAAGTAATGGATTGCTCTAATTGGTCATTTAACCGATAAGTTTCGCCTAGATTATTAAATGAGTACACCATACCTTTTTCGTAACCAATGGATTCTTTTAATCTTAGTGATTTTTTATGCATATCAATGGCATCAGTATATCGACCTAAATCTTTGTAGATAATGGCTGTATTATTATAGGCAATTGCAATCTTTTTTGTTTTATTGGTATTACTCAGTGCTTTTATACTCAACAACATGTTTTCTAAAGCTTTATCAAAATCACCTATTGTTCGATACACAGAGCCTTTTTTACCAAAAACTTCAGCAAGTAAGATCGGATCTTTAATTGCTTTGAAAATATAACTACTGTTAAACAAGGCGTTTAAAGCTTTTGTATGTTGATTAAGAGATAAGTAATTATCTGCAAGTTTTTGATATGCAATGCCAAGTTGCTTATTGGTAGCTGTTTTGGGGTATAAACTAATCGCTTTATTTAGAATTAGAATCGCTTGTTCATATTCTGCCTGCTCAGATGAAATTAATGCTTGTGAAAAATAAATGTTAGAGACGATAGTATCGTCTGTTACTTGCACTATTAATGACAATGATTTGTTTAAATATGATTGTGCTAATGTTTTTTCGCCATTGAGTAAATAAGCTGTTGTTGCATGGTTGTATAATTGCGCATATAAATTGATATTAGTTGGTTGTTTATTATTTAAATCAAATTCAGTTATGGCTTTAATGGCTTTTTTTGCATCGTTTGTAGCTATTTTATTTAAATAAGTATTAAGTGCTGATGGGCTTTTAATCGCTTGTTTTATAGCGTCGTTTGTATTTTCAATTGCATGTGCATATAGGGGATGAATAACGAATAAAATAATAACAATACAGGCTTTAAGATTTAGCATATTTCACTCAATTCTTAGATACTTTTTATATTTTAGTATATAAATGTCAGAAATAACGTCAAACTATGAAATGGTTTAAGCAATCATAGTTAACGGATCAAAAGAGTAAAAAGTTTATTGTGTATTTTTCAAGATTTAAGTCAAACATTTTGCTAAGTGGTTTGTGTTCAAATAGCTCTAATGTTAGGCATAAATTCCATGTACATTGAAAGTCAGTTTTTACTGTGCAATAGTATGCTCCACATTCACATCCTCTTTAAACTAACCCTAAAGTAGAAAATAAACTAATGATTTCAAATAATAAAAATAATAATCAAAAACAAATCGTGACTGATTTAAATTTGTCTATACCAAGCTTTAAACAAAGCGGGTTGATTTTATTTTCTATGGCTGTTTTAGCAATGCCAGTACACGCTAATGTGCTAGATTCTGGTTTTTATGCTGGCTTTGGTATTGCAAATATTTCTGCAGAGGAAAAAGGTCAATCAAGTCGAGAAAATGGTTTTTCTTTGATAGGGGGTTATTCATTTTCAAAATACTTTAGTGCAGAAACTTCTCTGTTTAATCTGGGTGATCACACAGATTTAGGAATGAAAGGCAATGGTGCCAGTTTAAGCATTATTGGCAGTTATCCAGTTCTAGAAAACTTTAGTGTCTTTGGTGAGTTAGGCGGTATGTCAGTGGATTTAGAGATAGATGAAAGTAAAAATTTATCATACTCAGGAACTGATACAGAAACCTTGCAAGATGGTAGAGATTCGAGCATATATTATGCTTTTGGTGCTAAATATAAGCTTAATAATTGGACTTTAGTGTTTAAAAATTCACTTGTTGATCTTGATGCTGATATGGATATATTTTCATTACAAGCCCATTATCATTTTTAATCAGTTTCTATAAGCCCCTTTAATCTAGTAATTAAAGAGGCTTTAAATTTATTTTGCGTTTATAGCTGCTTCCATCGACTTTTCAGCAACGTCTTCTAACCATGCAAGATCAGTCGTTTGATGTGCTTCACAAATGAACCAAGGTTCACGTGAATCAGGTTCTAACATTACACCATTATCAATTAAGTTAAGTGCAAATTGCGTGTATAGGTCACTATTAGTTTGTTTCCAGTCACGGTAGTTTTGCGGTACTGAGTTACCAAAATGTACACCAAACATAGAATCAGGGCCTGCAAAACAATGCTCAATGCCAAACTTAGTAAATACACGAGATAGTAATGCTTGAATTGCTTTACCTGCACGGTTCACTGTTTCAAGTGCATCTGTTTCTTTAAGTACTGTTAATGTCGCTTTTGCTGCACTTAATGCCACCATATTCGCAGTGTACGTGCCGCCATGTGTTACGCCATCTTTATCGAATGAAATCGTGTCCATGACATCGGCGCGGCCACCAAAACATGCAACTGGGTAACCATTACCTATTGCTTTAGCGTAGGTTGTTAAGTCAGCATGAATACCGTATAAAGATTGTGCGCCACCTTTAGCAACACGGAAACCGGTTTTCACTTCATCCATAATAAGTAATGAACCATTTGCATCAGAGATATCACGCAGCTTTTGCATATACTCTTGTGTTGAAGCAATTGAGCCACAGTTACCCATGATAGGTTCAATTAAAATAGCTGCAATATCATCGCCATGCTGTGCAAAAACAGCATCAATCGCATCAAAATCGTTTAGTGGTACGCTTACTTGGTGCTCACGGGTATTGTGTGGAATACCACCGCCAAAAGGAATGATTTCAGGAACTTCCTGGGTATTAACATCCCAATTATCAACATCTGATTTCCACATTACTTCATCGTGCAGGCCATGAAATCCGCCTTCCACTACAACAATTTTATTACGCTTTGTAAAACCACGTGCTGTACGTACTGCACCAATTACAGCTTCAGTGCCAGAGTTTGAAAAACGCATTTTTTCAATATTAGGACAAAGTGATTTTATTAATTCCACAACATCAGAATCTAAACCAGTAGAAAAACCAGAAATAGTACCAACGTTTGTAATTGCATTAATCACTTCACTATCAATACGCGAATCACGATAACCAAGAATAATAGGGCCATACGCTAAACGGAAATCTGTAAACGTTTGATCATCACAATCTGTGATAGTACATCCTTTCATACTTTTTAAAAATACGGTGTTTTCCTCACCCCAGTAACGGTAACTATCAGCAACGCCTAGTGGCATATTGTCAATGGCTCTTTTGAACATAGTAGAACTGTTTGGTTTGTGTATCTTAGTCATGAAGGTACTCTTAATTATCTTAAATGTTATTTCAATTTTAGCTGTAATTTTATGTATGCGACTATAAAAGTGCACTTACATCTTACCTATGTTTAACAACTAAAAAGTTACTTTATATATCGTTAATGTTAACGAAAGAAACTCAAAAGTGTATAACCTTTGAGGATAAATATAAAAAACCGAGCAAAGTCGGTTTTTTATATTTTTAAATACCCAATAAAGGGCATGTATAATGTTGCTAGAAGCTAAAAGTACGAGATACACCTAGTACGATACGCGAATCTGCACTATCCATATCCATGCTTGTATTCTCAGCTGCTAAATTAAAATCAAAGCCATTCAAGCTTGTCATATATTCAACGCGGTAATGGTTATAAGCATCATCACCATCCCAAGACCATTTATTTTCATCGGCTGAAGTAGAGCGATCAAAGCTCACTTTAACACTGTGACCCTCAGATACTTCTACTGTATGTGCAATCATAGCAATATAGTGATTTACGTCTAAACCAAAGTAATCCCAGCTATACCAAAAATTAAACTCGGTATCACCCATTGAAGAGTTATAAGCAAATTTAGCGTAAGCTTCTGGGTAGTTATATGTATCTGAAGCATCATCACCATGGTAAGTGTAGTACGCAATACCAGTGTCTAAACCAACTTTGTCATTAAGCTGATAAAACTTACCTATGTAAGCATCCCATTCAATGTTTGTATCTTCACCAGTACCGAAATCAACATTAGATGCCCAAGTACCCGCATAAAATCCGTTGTCAGCAGCATAATCAAAGCTTGCTTGTAGAGCTGGATCGTTCACTGTTTGACTGACACCATTAAAGGTATAGTCAGATGCTAAATTCACAGTAGAAGATAGCGCAGCGTGTGAACTTGCAGACACTGCAAGTAAGCTAGTTGCTGCAATAGCGATGATATTTTTATTCATTAGTTTTATGCTCATATTAATTAACTAGTTCAATTTTATTAAAGTCGATTTTATTCTCTTTTGGTGAGCACTCTATCTCACTAACAACCTTGAATTTGGAAAATAAAATATAACCAAAACAAGTAAAGAATAGTCCAATAACGACTGCACCGACCCATTGGATCTGTAAAAAGTCCAATTTGAATAATAAAGTGAGTAAGCTTAGTGCAACTAAGTTGCCTAAAAAGTACTTAACTTTACCCATCCGTGACACAGTTAAATTTAAGTTGTCTGTATATAAACGGATCAATGAATCAAGCGAGTTAACTACAAAAGTTATGCCTACGATTGCCATTGTTATATTGTAAAAACCAGCTGTTTCTAGACCATTTGCGCTGTAGTAATACAACACAGTAAACCAGATCCCGATTGGAATTGATGGGAATATCAACATAGCCAACAATACTTGGTATGTACGTAAGCCTCCAACAAAACGCGCAGTAAATTGACCTATCATGATGCTCCAAGCAAACCACCAGTAAAGGTAGAACTCATGGTATGCATTCATTGGTAATACAAACTCATGAATATTGCCAAAGTAGCCGCCAAGCAATGCAACTGTGGTTGCAAACTCGCCAATACCTGAACCTTCTGAAAGAAAAGCACCTGCCCACATTAATAAAATTAAACCAATAAACATCCAGGTCGTTAGCAAGCTTAATAAACGTACGTAACGGATGCTGGTACTAGAATAAACAGCAACAGCAATGACCAAAAATACGATTAAGTAGAAACTGCCAATAATTGATTCACCATCGCCAAGTTGAGGTACATACCAAGGAAGATTTGATAGCAATAAGTAGGCTGTAAAAGCACAGGTACCAACAATAACCACGTTATTGATTAGTTTTATTGCTGGAATTTCAAAGAACTTTACCCGAGGCTCAATTACACAAAAATAGAAACAGGTTAAAAAGTAAAAACCCCAAATCAAAAATGCCCAAAAGCCAAATTCAATTGCTAGTGGATTTGTAAAGGCATATTCAGGGCTAGCGGCCAAGTCGGCATAACCTGCAAACTCAGTGAGCGGAAACATAATAAGTCCCACATCAAGTCCTGAAGTAAATAAAATCGCAATAAAGGTAAATGTTTTAACGGGGGTGACACCAACACAGCGGATATTTCCCCAGCGATATAATATAAAAGCGATGGCAGTAAAGGTAAATAAGATACCGGCAGATAACCAAGGGGTCATAGCAGTCTCCTTATTTTGATTTTAGTAGATATAAACACGTAATACTCCTGTTTCTTTTTTATAATAAGAGCATTTTAAGTTTTCAGGTTCTCACCTAAATATTAACTTTCGCAATGATGACAGTGAATATAAGCGTCATGATTGCGAAAATTAACGAATTAAAAATGCTCGCGAATGAATCTAATCTGTTTTTCTATTTGGTTTATTGGTACGTTGTTCTTGCTGCCAATTGGGCGCAATAATCACTTCTGCTGTTGATGGTGGTAATGTATCTCGGCCAAGAATAAAGTCAGCAGCACGCTCAGCAACCATAATGGTAGGTGCATTTAGATTACCGTTTGGAATTGTGGTAAAAATGGAAGAATCGACCACCCTAAGTCCATTAATGCCATGCACTTTTGTGTGTGGATCAACAACGGATAACTCATCTGTGCCCATTTTGCATGAACATGATGGGTGATAGGCGCTTTCTACAAATTGGCGAACAAACGAATCAATTTCTTCATCGGTTTGAATCTCAATACCAGGTTGAATTTCTTCACCGCGATATTCATCTAATGCCGCTTGATGGATTATTTCTCGGGTTAAACGTACACAGGCACGAAACCCTTCGCGATCTGCTTCATGCTCTAGATAATTAAACTGAATTTGAGGGTGCGCTTTAGCATTGGCAGACGTTGCTTTTATAAAACCACGACTTTTAGGTTTATTATGACCAATATGTACTTGAAAACCATGACCTGCAAAGGCTTCTTTACCATCGTATCGCATTGCTGCTGGTAAAAAATGATATTGTAAATCTGGCCATTCAACGTTTTCTTTTGAGCGGATAAAACCACATGATTCAAAATGATTGGTTGAACCTAAGCCTTTTTTAGTCAATATCCAACGTGTGCCTATTAGGAATTTACGCCATAAATCTAGCTCACCATTAAGTGATATTGGCTTTTTACACTTAAATTGAAAATAAAACTCTAAGTGATCTTGTAGGTTTTCACCCACACCAGGTAAGTCATGTTTTAATTCAATTCCAGCATCTTTTAATACTGCTTTTGGTCCTATGCCAGAAAGCTGTAAAATATGGGGAGAACCAATAGGGCCTGCTGATAGAATAACTTCTTTATTAACTGTTACGTCAACTATTTTGCCTTTTCGTTCATAACGTACACCCACTGTTTTTTTGCCTTCAAGCAATACTTTATGTACTAAAGCATGGGTGATCACTGTGAGGTTTTTACGCGCCATAGCTGGGCGTAAATAGGCATTAGAGGTAGAGCTGCGCACGCCATTTTTAATGGTCATATGCATAGGGCCAAAGCCTTCTTGCTGGGCGCCATTATAATCGTTAGTTTCTAAATATCCGGCTTGCACACCTGCATCAATAAATGCTTTATAAAGCGGGTTTTGCATTTGATTACCGTTATTAACCCCTAATGGGCCATTTTTACCGCGATAATCGTCACAATCAAATGCCCAGGTTTCAGCTTTTTTGAAATAAGGTAAACAATGTGCGTAATCCCAATTTGTCGCACCATTTTCATGCCATTCATCAAAATCTTTAGCGTGCCCACGAACATAAACCATGCCATTAATAGAAGACGAACCGCCTAAGACTTTACCGCGAGGGCAGTGCATACGGCGATTATCTAGGTATGGCTCAGGTTGAGTTTCAAATTGCCAAGCATATTTCTTGGTATTCATAGGAATAGATAATGCTGTTGGCATTTGAATAAAAATGCTTTTATCAGTGCCGCCGGTTTCAAGTAGCAATACTTGATTATTACTGTCTTCTGATAGGCGATTTGCTAAAACACAGCCAGCAGATCCTGCGCCAACAATAATGTAATCAAAATTTTGTTTTGTCATGTAAAACTCGTATTTACTACTTCAGAGATCAAAACTGTAGTTTTGATCTCAATTAAATGGTTAATGATTTAAATTTATAGATGAAAATCTATTTTATCTAAAATGGACTCTCTAAAGGCTGTAAACCAACATACACAGCTTTAATTTGAGTATAGTGGTTAAGTGTCGCAAGGCCATTTTCACGACCAATACCTGATTGTTTGTAACCACCAACTGGCATTTGAGCAGGGGAGGCGCCATAGCTGTTTATCCAACAAATGCCGGCTTGTATTTGATGGGTCACTCTATGGGCACGATTAATATCTTGGGTAAATACCGAGGCCGCCAGGCCAAAATCAGTTGCATTGGCGCGTTTTATAACTTCATCTTCATCATCAAATGTTAAAACACTCATAACAGGGCCAAAAATTTCTTCGCGGCAGATTGTCATGTCATCAGTGCAGTCACCAAAAATAGTTGGCGTAATAAAATAGCCATCAGGTGCGTTTTTAGGTTTGAGTGCCTTACCGCCATGAAGTAATTTAGCGCCTTCTTTTATACCGATATCGATATAGCTTTGTACTAAATCACGATGCTTAGCAGAAATAAGAGCGCCAAAGTTTGTTTCTGGATCCAATGGATCGCCAACAACAATATTTTGGCTTGTTCTTTCAATCAGTTTTTCTATAAATTTAGGGTAAACCGATTTTTGTACAAATACGCGGGTCACATTAGTGCAAATCTCACCTTGCGTATAAAAGTTGCCGATCATGGCCGCAGACACTGCATTATCTATATCAGCATCATCAAAAATAATCAGAGGAGATTTTCCACCAAGTTCCATTGTCACATCTTTAAGTGATGTGGCAGCTGCCGCCATTACTTTTTTACCTGTACCGACTTCACCTGTAAAAGAGACTTTTGAAATATCAGGGTGATATGTTAGCCAAGCTCCAATATCACCCGCACCTTGAATAACATTAAATACGCCATCGGGAATACCTGCTTCGGTGAAGATTTCAGCTAGCTTTAATGCGCCTAAGGGGGTCTCTTCTGATGGTTTAAAAATCATTACATTACCGCAAGCAAGTGCAGGGGCTGATTTCCAACACGCTATTTGCAATGGGTAATTCCAAGCACCTATGCCTGCACAAATACCTAAAGGTTCGCGGCGAGTATAATAAAAATCGCCATCAACAGCTTGCTGATTGCCTTCAATACCGGGAGCAAGTCCTGCAAAAAACTCAATTGAATCAGCTCCAGAATGTACATCTACTACAGCAGCTTCTTGAATTGGTTTACCTGTATCTAATACTTCAATTTTTGCCAGTTCATCATTGCGTTCTCGTAATAAAGTTACGGCTTTGTTTAATATTCGGCTACGCTCTGTTGGACTCATAGCCGACCAAAGTGCAAAACCATTTTTTGCACTTTTTATGGTTTTTTGTTTTATATGTTCATCTGTAACTTCAACTTGGTAAATAACTTTGCCTGTAGCGGGGTTAATTACATCAAATGTTTCACCGCTGGAATTTGAAATATAACCACCATCTACATAGTTTTTATAACATTTTAATGGCATGTTTTATCTCCGTGTTGCTTGATTAAGTCATCTATAAAGTTTTTACACAATTGTTGTGCTTGTTTGAACGCTTCTTCAGGATTTGGGTTTAATGCACTTCGCAACCAAAAACCATCTATCATAGCAGCTGTTTGTTTTGATGTGATTTGTGCTAAGTCTTCATCAAATATTTGACGATAAGAGAAAAGTAAATTGCTGTATAAGCGTTTGCTATTAATATTTTGTAATCTTGCAAGGCCTGGTTCGTGCATTGATTGCGCCCAAAAGCTAAGCCAGGTTTTTGTGGCAGGTATAGAGCGTTGTAGTTGCGTGAAGTTTGCTTCAACTATCATTTTTAATCGTTCAGGGGCACTGAGAGTATGATCTGTAACACGCTCTAATAAAGCGATTTTTAACTGCTCTAAAAGATATTTAACAGTTGCCTCAATTAATCCCTGTTTACCACCAAAATAGTGACTAATAATGCCAGACGATAATCCCGCTATTTTACTTATAGTGACGATGGTGGTTTTTTGTAATCCGTATTGCGCAACAGACTCTAATGTTGCATTAATTAACTGCTGTTTTCGCAGAGGCTGCATTCCAACTTTAGGCACTAATTTCTCTTTTTATTTTTAATTGAACGTTCAATCAATAATAATGTTATAGGTTTTAGCTAAAAATATCAAGTTGGTGTAATTTAGAGGAAAAGTAATTTTATTGAATTTAAAGCTATTTTAGGGGGATTTAACGTGAATTAATGGGGTTTTCTTGAATTTGTTAAACTGTTATGTTTTAGATTTTTTGGCTAAGGGGTAATTGTGAAATTATTAGTCTGAGCAGATAAAAGTATCCTAAGGTATTTTTATCTGCTTAATTATTGGCACATAGAGTGCTAACCTGCAGTTAAACCACCATCTACACTGTGCAAGCTACCAGTAATAAAGCTTGCTTCATCAGATGATAAAAAATAAACCAAATTAGCAACATCTTCACCTAAACCGACACGGCCGATTGGGTGGGCCTGTGCTTCAAGCTCCCATGCTTTTTCTAAATTGCCATCTAAGTCGGCATCAGCCCAACGTTGCATTGCTTTATCTGCTAAAGGGGTTTTGATTGTTGCTGGACAAACTGCGTTTACACGTATTTGATGTGTTGATAAATCAAGTGCTAAACTTTTTGTGATTTGGCCTAGTGCACCTTTTGTCATGCCATAGCTAAAGCTATTAGGTTTGCCTATTAATGCTTGATCTGAAGCCATTATCACTATGCTACCACCACCTGAATCTTTCATCTTTTTAGCGGTTTCTCTTACTGTGATAACAATCCCCTTAATATTGATATCTATAATGGTATCAATCTCTTCATCTGTGACAGTAAGAATAGAATTAGATTGGTGAATACCGGCATTGGCAAATACAGCATCTATTTCGCCAAATTTTGCAATAGTACCTTCAATAGCAGCAATTTGATCTGATACTTTACGTACATCACCTTTATAAAAATATATATTTTCTTTTAAATCTATAGCTAATGAATCAGCAGCTTGTGGATTAGTATCAATAAAACCAACTTTATAACCTTGGTTAACGAATTTTTTTACTGTAGCTGCACCAATACCTGTTGCACCACCTGTAATAAATGCTGTTTTCATATTATTTCTCTAGGAAGTCATTTTATGTTGCAATGGTATAGAAGTATTTAAATTCAGTAAATTACTAATAATTAATATGAACTCGATTTAATTAATCAAATAGTTCGATCTCTTGATGTTCAAGGTTACCAGTGAGCTTTTCTACCATTAAATGGAGATCTTTACTTGCATTAGCCACAGCGTTACTGACTTTATCGCTTTCTGCTAATGTACGGTAATTTTCTGATACGTGATGTAGCTGCTCTAAAGTTTCATTGAGCTCATGAGTGATATTCATTTGCTGAGTTGCTGCATTTTCAACTTTTTGATTCAGCGCTGCCATATTTCCCATTTCTTGAGAGATATTTTTTAAGGACATTTGTGCTTCTTCAGTTTGTTTAGCATTTTTTGTGGTGATGTTCACTTCTTCTGCCATAGCTGAAACAGCTTGATCTGCCGAACTTTGTAAAGTTTTAATTATGCTATTGATATTGTGAGTCGATTCTTGTGTTTTTGTGGCAAGGGTTCTCACTTCATCGGCAACAACTGAAAATCCACGGCCGGCTTCACCTGCTCTTGCTGCCTCTATTGCTGCATTTAATGCGAGTAAGTTGGTTTGATCTGCTATGCCTTCTATTACGTCTAACACACTACTTACGGCACCCGCTTGGCTAGATAGCTCTTCTATTATAGTGGTTGTGTGCTCTACCTCTGTAACTAAGTCTTGCATGTCTTTTGATGACTCGCTGATTTTAGCACTACAGTTATCTGACATTTTGATTACTGTATGAGTAGAAGACATTGCTTCATGGCTATGATGCTCAAGCTCTCCAGCTATGGTTATTAACCCTGTTATGATCTTTTCCATCATTTGGCTACATTCACTTTGCTCTTTGGCTCCCTTAGATATTTGCTCCGCGACAAGATTGAGCTCAGCAAAAGCATCTTCAACTTCGACTTTTACCACTGAAATACTCGAAACTGCATCAACAATATGGTTTTTAATTTCAATACATGAGTCTTTAAGTTTGCCAAGTTCATCATCGTGAGGGTATTGAATATCAATATCATATTTTCCTTGGGATATTAAAATTGTATCTTCAATTATTTTATTTAATGGGTTAATTATTTTTTTATTAAAGATGTACATGATGATTGCGATTACCATGATAGATAACAAAAAGGCAATCGCTGGAAATACCGCTGTAACTAATGATTGTTGCTGATTGATTTGTTGTTGATTATTTTGTGCGATATCGGCAATGCTATTTATTACTTGCTCTAAAGCCAAGCTAAAAGGCTTATCAATCCCATTAACTTGTTCATCTACAGCAGCCATATCTGAGGAGATTGAAAATGCGTTGAATCCCGCTTCATATTGCCTGTTCAGAGAAAGATGGGCACTGGCAAGTTGTTGTATTTTGTTTTTTAATACATCGTTCAATTCATAAATTTGAACAATTTTTTTGAAGTTGGTTTGTATTTTATTAGAATGAGATAAAAATTGTGCCCAATATTTATCTCTTAAATCTGCTTTACTACCTCGAATTAAAATATTTTTCCAAGCTTGAACTTGATCTTTAAAGGAGATTTTAGTTTGTGCTATTAACAAACTTTTTGTCATATCATGCTTAATAATATGTTCTGATTCATCAAGTAATGACTGTAGTTTAAAGATACTAAAATACGTACAGCAAAGGATTAAGCATATTCCAATAATGACGGGCAGTGTAATTTTTTGTCTAATATTCATATTTGAGCCTATCCAATATCCCACTAACAATTTTTGTGCATGATTGGGTGTTTGTCTAATATCTATTATGCTTAAATGATAGATGACAATTTAATTTTTTAGGAAGGGACTTATGCTAATTTTTTTGATATCAATTTGGGTGCTGCTGATGTTGCGCTCAGCATTTTCTGAATATTATTACTATCAATCAGTTAAAAATTTAGAGCCTGAAGTATGGCAACAACTAGGTTCACCTAAATATTTTAAAATTCCTATGGTTTTTGTTTCTCCTAACGGATTAAAACTACTTAAAAATATCACTAATCAAACAGTTTGCGAACATGCTAAAAAACATCGCCAAGCAGGTATTCATTTCTTACTCTATGTTGCTTTGGTATTAATAGGCAGTATTGTATTTTTTAAATTTGCATAACATGGTTATTTAATCAAACATATTTAAAGCTCTCTAATACATTAATTACTTTGTGTTTTTTTAAATTTCTATATAATTCATCTAAATTTATAAAGGATATATTTTGAAATGAAAAAAATAGCAATGATTCTAGCTGCTTTAATATTGGTAATATTAGGTGCATTTTGGTTTTTAACTGGTGGTGCACTTAATGATTTGATTAAACAGCAAATTGAGCAAGTTGGTACAAAAGTGATAGAGCAGCCTGTCACTGTTAATACAGTAGATATGAAACTGTTAGAAGGCGCTGGCACAATTAAAGGTTTAGTTTTGGCTAATCCATCAAAGTATACTGCACCTTCAGTGTTTTCATTAGATGAAGTCACTTTAGATATTAATCTTGAGAGCTTGACTACCGATCTTATTATTATCGATAAAATAGTCATAGATAAACCGCAAGCTTTTGTTGAGTTTACTGAAAATGCAGATGCTAATATTAAAGATGTACTCGATACGATTAAGAAAAATACAGCTAGTAATAATGCAACTGAACCTGCATCTCAAAACACTTCTGCAGCGACAAAAGAGCCAATTGTTCGCGTTAACAAATTTGTATTAGCAGGTGTTGCTTTAACAGTTGATTTATCAAAGCTTGGTAATAAAGCACATCAAGCTGTGTTAACTGATATCAATTTAACAAATATTGGTGGCGAGAAAGGCATGCCTGCAAGCCAATTAGGCACCGAATTAGTTAAACAAGCATTATCTGCGATTTGGCAGCAAGCTAAAAAACAACAAACTAAAATTTTAAAAGACGAAGCTAAAAAGAAGTTAGAAGAAAAAGCCAAAGAAAAATTGGGCGGTTTATTTGATAAGCTCAACGGCTAAGCTTAACTGTTTTTTATAAGCGCCAGTTTGGCGCTTGCTTGCCAAGTTATTTAAGGAATTAATATGATTGAACCAGGCCGATACCAACACTTTAAAGGTAATTTTTATCAAGTACTGCATGTGGCAAAACATAGTGAAACACAAGAATTATTAGTTGTATATCAACCTGAATATGGTGATAAAGGTATTTGGGTACGCCCTTTAACTATGTTTGATGAAACCATTGAAAGAGATGGTAAATCGTTTAAAAGGTTCTCTAAAGTTGAAGATTTATCATAAAAATCTTTAAAATTAACCGTTATTTTCTTCAATAATACGCAGTTTTTATTTTACAAATATTTTACCTGAAATAGCAGTTCATAATTTTTATTGCTGACTTTTTTATGAAAAATAATAAAGCTGTTTATTAAATATCCACATTCAATAAAAATCAATAAATTCCAATATTACAACAACCTTTTAATTTTAATATGCGGGTACACTGTATTTGAAGTATGTAACCCAAATGTAAACGGTGTTTTATCCCTTGAAAAGCATCGTTTACTTTTTTTAGTGTCGAAAAAACTTCAGTACATAAATATACATAAATCACTTATTTTTAAACATTTTGTTTGTGTAAGTTCTGATACTCTAAAACTAGTAAATCGAGCTAAATATACTACAGTAAAAACTTACCCTGATAGAGTACTCCATTATGAAAATGACCCTTTCTCAAAGAATCTATGCTGGTTTTGGTATAGTGATTTTTTTGATGTTAATCGTATCTTTAACTATTTGGATTAAGAGTAGTAACATTCAAAAAGTCGTTTTTGAAGTTCAAAGTGATGATATTCCAGGTGTGATCTTATATCTACAAGTATTAGATGAAGTTGGAGATATGCAATCTAACTTATTAGAATATTTAACTGGAGAAATAGATGAAGTTGAAAATTTTGATAAAAACTATCAGGAATTTCAGGGGTTTTATAATCAGTTAAAACCTCTGGAATCGGCTAATAAAAAAGATCGTGATAAAATGGCCAAAATTAAAGAAATCGTTGATACCTATGCTAGTCGCGCTCATAAAGATATTTTTTCTCGTTATAATCCTGAAACAGAAAAGTGGGCATTCTCTTTAATTAAAAATCTAGAAGAAGGTAAAGCGCGTGAGCTTGAAAACTTGCTCGATAAACTTAAGCAAGAAGAGTTTAACGACGCTTTAAAATCTACTGATTTAGCAGAGTCACTAAAAGATGACTTACCTGGTGTGCGTCTATATTTAGAGTTAATAGATGAAGCAGGAGACATGTTAGCATCTGTTACGAGTTTTACTGCAGGAGATTTAAGTAAAAAAGCTGATTTTTACAAAGATAGTGACTCATTTAAAAGTTATTTTGAGCAACTAAAACCGCTAGAGCAAAAGCCTCAAGAATTAGTTAACCTTCAAAAAATATATAATCTATATAATGAGATAAAAACTACTGCGCAGCTTATTTTTGAAAAATTCGATCCAACAGGTAGATCGTCTGCTTTAAAATCAGCGGACGAAATGGAACATCAACTATTCGCTAAGGTTGAAGAAATTTTAGATCGTTCAGCTGAAGAGGAGAAGTCTGATGCTATTGCGGCGATTGATGGTACATTAGTTTCATTGAATAACCAGTTATCTACATTAATTATCATTTCAATTATTGCCATTTTTACTGCGGGTGGTATTTCATTTTACTTAACAAGTAGTATTAATAAACGATTACATAACGTACTGAGTGTTGCAAATAGGGTCAGTGAAGGTGATTTAACGAGCCAACCTATCGAAGATAATAGTGGTGATGAAATAGGAGAGTTAGCTCAAGCTATGAATACTATGGCAAACTCTTTAAATGAATTAATTCGGGATATAAATAGCGTATCGAGCTCTGTTGCAAGTGCCGCCAATGAGATATTAACTGCAACTTTAGATATGACTCAAAGTTGTAATGAACAGGCTGATAAAGCAAATGTTATTTCTGTGGCAACAGAAGAAATGACAGCAACAGTTAATGAAGTTGCGCACCAAAGCTCAACCGCAGCAACGAGTGCGAGTGAATCTGGAGCACAAGCAAAAACAGGTGGTTTAGTTGTTACTCAAACGGTACAAGGGATCAATTTATTATCAGAAGCGGTTAATTCAACTGCAAATATTGTCAATCAACTTGGAGAACGTAGCACTGAAATTGGTAACGTGATACAAGTGATTAATGGTATTGCAGAGCAAACAAATTTATTAGCCCTCAATGCTGCAATTGAAGCGGCAAGAGCTGGAGAACAAGGTCGAGGCTTTGCTGTTGTAGCAGATGAAGTAAGAACTTTAGCTGCAAGAACCACAGATGCAACGCAAGAAGTAGCCAAGTCTATCGGTGCGATACAAACAGACACCACAGCTGTGATTAGTAGTATTAACGAAGGCATTGAGCAAGCCTCTAAAAGTGTTGAGTTAGCAAGTAAAGCAGGTGAGTCTTTAGAGATAATTATGGCTGGAACCCAAAGTATAGAAGCTATGATCACATCAATTGCTGCGGCTTGTGAGGAGCAGTCAGCAACAACAATTGAAATTTCAAAAGATGTTGTCGCTATTAGCTCATCATCATCTGAAATATTAGAAGTTACGAATCAAACATCAGAAAAAGCATCTAGGATGAATGAGCTTTCTGATCAAATGAAACACTTGGTAGATCGCTTTAAGTTACGTTCTTAGATTTGTTAGTTGTACTCAAAAAGCAGGATTTACATTCTGCTTTTTTATCAACTCAAGCTGCTTCGCTTGAATTTAAGCCCATACTCTCACACCTATAATGCCAAAATATAGTAGATAGCTAAACGCAAGCAAATGAATAACAGAACAAGTAGCATGATAACTATAAGCTAGCTTATTTACTTTCTTAATAGGTATTTTAACAGTATTGTAAATGGCTATTAATGAGAAAATGGCATAACAAACAGTACTTAACATTAGCATTAATGAAAAAACAGTCTTATTGCCAAAGTTTAAATAGGGGTTTTGCATACCTAAAAATACACATGTGACCATCAATAAAGCAGTAAAAGAGGCTAATAATGGATATTTCCTCAATTGTTTGTGGTCAATTGCTAGCTTTTTCCCTCTAAGTTTATTAATACCATTTATTAATAAAACAACAATGAATGAAATGACGATTATTATCCAAAGACTTGCTGTTATAAGCTGAAAATAAACAGCAAAGGCATTGGTACGTTTAAGTACTTTATCTCCATAATGGATAACTTTGCCATCAATAGGATCTTCTGCAACCGCTAAAGTTACTAGACCATTATCTATAGATTTAAATGAAGTTTTAGAGGCCGATAAAAACTGTTTAGGTTTAGCATTAAATATTAAACCACCAAATAATAATGCTTCCTCCGTAGCAGTTACTTTATATACAGCTACTAATCTATTGAAAAAATGTGCTAATTCAAATCTAGGGTTTACAGTGTAATAGTAGCCGCTCAGTTGTTTAGATATTTTATTTGATATGGTTTCTGAAAACACTTCAGGTTTATTTAACCCTTGAGTTTGAAAAGTGACAATCTGTTCTCGAATTTGTTTTAATTTACTTGGATTTGAACTATTAGTTAAAATTACAAACCCAGAGTTGTCACTAGGTAAGTATCTTAGATCTGCTAAAGCACCATTAACACCTCCGTCATGTCCGTGATATAAAAAATTATTTAATAAAACAGGGATATTGTTTAGGCCATATCCATTTTCAATTTCATTTGAATTAGTTGATTCACTGTTTCGCATACGCTTGATAGATTCAGCAGTTAAAATTGGTTTGCCACTATTAAGTAGCATTTTTGTAAACTTAGCCATATCTTCAATAGTTGAATTTATTGCACCCACTGGACGGTATATAAGATGTTTATATGTTTGAGCTTTTTGGTTTACATAAGAGATTGCACCAAACCTCTTAACCTGTCCATTATATAAATAAGTTGTGTTGTGCATTTTAAGCGGAGTAAAAACTGTTTCTTGGATATAAGATTCAAAGTTTTGTTCTGTAATTTGTTCAATTATGTAAGCTGCCACAGCTGAGCCTGAATTGGAGTAGGCTGAACGGCTTCCTGCAGGCCAGCGAGATGTTCTAGATTCAGGATAATAATTTAAGCTTTCAATTAAAGTTTGTTCAGGCGTATTGTGTTTTGCATATTCAGTTAAAGCGATTTCATCCCAACCAGTTGTATGTTCAAGTAAATGAACCACTCTAATAGGATGAGTATCATGCCAAGGGTTATAAAATTTGACTTCTGGGACTAACGCTTTTATTTCATCATCAAGATGTAAACGGCCTTGTTCTATCAACTTTAATATCGCAATAGAGGTGAACATTTTAGATACTGAGCCTATACGGTATAAGGTATTTTTATCAGCTATTTTCTGCGACTCTAAATCAGAAAATCCGAGTACTTTAATTTCTTCAATACCATTTTTATTGACTAATGCGTAAGCCAAAGAAGGAAGTGTACTTTTTTCCATGATCTTTGAAATATTGTTATTGAGTTGAGTTAATGTTTGCGCTTTTTTTGTCTCAGAACTGGCATTAGCAATATTTAAAATCGCTAGCTGTAAAAAGCAATAGATGATAATTGGTATGGATAAAAGTTTCATAGTACCTCTTTATGAATTTATTATTTTCAGTATGAAATTAATGCGAAATTTCAAGTTAAAAACACTTGAACCTAGTAGGCCAAAGTGTTTTATTAGAATTAATTAAAAGAATGGTTTAAAGCAAACAACCTTTTGTTAACTGTTGTGAACTCATGTAATAATGGGGTGTTCACAAAAGGTCACATGTATTATTAGGGTTTTTTATGGCTGGTTTAGAGTCAGGTTTTCAGGATGTTGTTATTTTTGACGAATTTAAAATTGATTTGTCTAAAGAGCGTATTTATAAAAATAATGAAGAAATAAAACTAGAACCTCAGCTGTTTTCTTGTTTGGCTTTATTAGTTTTAGAGTCACCTAATGTGGTGAGTCGTGAGCAAATTCAAAATAAAGTGTGGGCTGGAAGACATGTTAGTGATGAAGCAGTTAGAGCTGCATTTAAAAAGTTACGAAAAATACTTGGGGATGATGCGAAATCTCCAGTTTTTATAAAAACTGTGCCACGTCAAGGTTATAAATTTATAGCGCCAGTTGAAAAAGTTTTAATAACTGATAAATCAAATGAAAACCCTTCAAATAGCGAAGTGAAACCCAGCCTTTTAAATCCTTTTATTATTGTATTAGCTTGTTTGTGCATTGGTTTTTCTTATGTTTTCTACTTAAATAACACTACTGATAATGATTTAACAATCACAACAGAATTTAAAGTCAGTAAAATTACACAACTTGCGGGCTCTGAAACTTATGGTAGTTTCAATCATAATTCGCAAACAATTTCATTTACACACCGTAGTAAAAGTGATTCTCCACAACAAATTCTTATTAAAAACTTAAAAAATAACAGACTGCAAAGAATAAGTTGGGATGGTGCACATTATTCAGGTGCTTATTGGTCGAAACAAGGATATAAACTGGCATTTGGACGAAGTCATAATGGTGTATCAAACAGCATAATTACACAGTTTAATCAAAACGGGGAAGTCGTTAATGTAGATATATTGCAACACCCTAGTTTGAAGGATAAATATATTGTTGGCTGGCATGGAGATAATGCGCTTTATCTAGCGCAAGAAGCCTATGTATCAAATAACCGCAGCATTTATAAATTTGATTTAGTAACACAAGAATTAATAACAATGACATCTCCTCAAGTGACAGGGTCAGGTGATTATTTAGCTTCAGAATCATTTGATGGAAAATACTTAGCTATTATCAGAGAAGTTGCTAAAGGGGAGTTTTCATTATTAGTTATTGAAACTGGATCAGGCACACTCATCGCGAATCGTATTGTATCTATGTTTGTTAACCGTATTGTATGGCATCAAGATAATAATACATTAACTTTAAGTGCTTTTAGCGGTGCTGCAATTAAGTTTGATATCATTAAAAACAGCTTAACTAAATTACCCCAATTTCCAGCTTATACAAATGATATTTTTGCTGACTGTGGAGATAATTGTTATCTCATGCGCCAACATAATGGTAATTATTTGGATATCAAAGAAGAGCCAAACTTTTTATTATCTGAGAAAGTAGATCATAACCGACCATTAATATCTGCAAGTGACATTATCGCATTGCCGGGGGCGCAAGACTTACCTCGATATAATAATATTGGCACAGCGGTATATTTTGTGACATCAACCACTGAATCTTTAATACTTCATAAACAAGAGTTTGGCGGTAGTTTATCTATATTGGCTTGCTGGCCAAGTAATATAAAAATTACAAATTTAGAGATCAGTCCAAAAGAGAGCCACTTTGCAGCTATCGTAAATCAAAGGCTCGTCCTAGAACCCATTAAAGCACTCGCTGAGTGTGATATAAGTTTACAGTCACAGCCAGCCTATATTACGGATTCGTTAAAGAAAGTGGCAGAGCCTGTATGGCATGATAATAACGAATCTGTGTATTTAACTGTTTATGAACATGGTAAAGCTAAAATAAAAAACATCACTATTAAAGATAAAACATATACGCATGTGATTAATGAATATATTGCCTATAGACCATTTTTGGCGGTTGAAGGCTATAACGCTGTTGTCATAGATAAAAATGATGTGGCTTGGCTGATTTCATTAGAAGAGACTGAAGAGAATAAAGTTATAAAAAAAGAGAAATTAACTAAAATAGAAGCGGCTAATTTACATCGTTGGTCAGTAGATAAAAGTGGATTATATTTTACTTCGAGGCAAGGTCGAGAATCATATTTAAATCGCGTTTCTTTTGAGCCTATATCTAAATTAAAAGCAGGCGCTAACAATGATTTATTAAGCATTTCAATTGGCAATAATAAATTTAGATTAGGATTTGATTTACATCCGAATAAAAATAAACTGTTATTAGTTGAATCTTTAAGTGCACAAAGCGATTTTGTAAAAGTGAAATGGTGATTTGAATATTTAGCTGAGAAAAAACATTCAATTTTGTGGAAGTGTTTTTAAATCTCTTAAAAAAGTATGTTATTTGCTTTATTTACCTCATAACTTAAGCTTTATCGCACGGTTTGCTTTTAAGTAGCGCACGCTTTATCTTGTTGATAAAAAATAAAACTAGTATAGTCAGTGACATACAAATTTATGCTCCGATATAATAGGCGCATATAAATTACAAAGCGTGCAAGCACACTTTATTTAGTTAAAAATTTTAATTTATATTATTGATTTTAAATAATTAAACATTGATTTTTATATAGTGGTCTAACCAGGAAAGCGTGCGCGCACACTTTCTCGCCTCCGTTTTTGACGTTATTTTTCTCTAAGCTATTTATTATTAATGACTTATTTTTAATTTACATTAAGAGGTCTAACCTGATAAGTGTGCATGCCGTTTATACAAATGTTAGGTGTTTTGGATGGTTCGGTGAAAAAAGTAGGTTGTCTTTTATTTATTGTTTTTTTTGTGTTGATCCTAGTTGGTCTCTTTGTAGATTACGATGATTTAGGAAACGGCTATAAGTATTTTAATACCAGTCGTTCTGATTATCACTATATTGCAAAAAACGATAAAATGTTAATCCAAAATACCGTAGTGGATATATCTCAAATCAATAATTATGTTGTTGGAATTCAATTACCGAGGTGTTCAAATACTCATCCTCAGAAGATAATATTAAGTAATAAAGTTTTATACTTTATTTTGAATACAGAAAATGACGGCCTAGTAACGTTTTTTTCAAGAAAAGAGTTTGAAAAAGCTTTAAAGAGACGTGAAATTTTCGACAAGGTTGAATTGGACTATAGAAAGTTACAGGTACTTATCATTAATCTATATAAAAAGTATAACTCCTATTCCAAGCAGAAAGAAAAGTTAGAACAATGCAACAATGTAGAGTATAAACACCTAACACATATGAGCCGGA